>JBJTJU010000027.1:0-3525 GCA_046096165.1 Phycisphaerales bacterium
GGCTGGGTGACCTTGGCCGCGTCGACCGGGTTGAACGGGCCGGCGGGGATGCGGTCGATCAGCTGGTTGATGATGCGCGCGGACTGCTTGATCTCCTCGACGCGCACCAGGTAGCGCGCGAAGCAGTCGCCGGTCTGGCACACCACGACGTCGAACTTCGGCGCCTCGGCGCCCTCGCCGTCCCAGTTGTCGGCGTAGCAGAGGACGGGCTCGTCCTTGCGCAGGTCGCGGCGCACGCCCGCCGAGCGCGCCATCGGGCCGGTCAGGCCCCAGGCAAGCGCGTCCTGGCGGCTGATCTGCCCCACGCCCTCCAGTCGGTCGATGAAGATGCGGTTGCGGGACAGGAGGTTCTCCATGTCCTTCACCGCGCGCGGCAGGCGCTCGTTGACGAAGTGCTTCACCATCCGCACGAACGTCTCGTCGTCCGGCAGGTCGCGCCAGGCGCCGCCCACGCGGGTCCAGTCCGGGTGGAAGCGCTGGCCGCTCACGTACTCGACGATGTCGTAGATGAACTCGCGCTCGTTGAAGCCGTAGAGGAAGCCGGTGAACCCGCCGAGGTCGAGCGCCGCGGCGCCGACGCACAGCAGGTGGTTCTGGATCCGGCCGAGCTCGGCCATGATCGTGCGCACCACCTTGCAGCGCGGCGTGGCCTCGATGCCGAAGAACCGCTCCACCCCGGTGTGGAAGGCGATGTCGTTGACGATCGGCGAGATGTAGTCCATCCGGCTGATCGTGCAGACGTACTGGTTGTAGTCGTGGTGCTCGCCGAGCTTCTCGAAGCCGGAGTGCAGGTAGCCGATGTGCGGGGTGACGCGGGCCACGCGCTCGCCGTCGAGCTCCATCACCAGCCGCAGCGTGGTGTGGGTGGCCGGGTGCTGGGGCCCGATGTTCAGGATCCAGCGGTCCGGCACCTGCGCGTGGTCGCGCAGGTAGTCGGGGGAGTCGGAGTCGATGGTGATCTTGCCGGCGCCGCCCGGGCGGCGGGCATGCGACTGCTCCTCTACTTCGAGACCGGATCCGTGGTCGGGCTGGAGGGTGTACGGCATGGGACGATAAGTATAGGAGCCTGGCCGCCCCCCGGCAGGCCGCGGGGCCCGCTCAGGCGCGGAAGATCGCGCCCATCCGCTTGCCGATCAGGGCGCTGGCACCGAGCAGGGTCACCGCCAGGAGCGCCATCGCCCAGACGCCCATGGCGCTTGCGATGCCGGGCCCGTCGCCGAGCCGCTCGAAGAGCGTGTAGATCGCCTTGGTCACCGGGTAGTGAGCCTCGCGCTGGGCCAGGAGCAGGCTGTCGCTCACCTCGAGCATGCTGAAGCTGAAGGCAAGCAGCGCCCCCGCCGCCAGGTTCGCCGCGATGAGCGGGATCACGATCCGCCGCTGCACGCGCCAGCGGGATGCCCCGGTGATGCGCCCGGCGTCCTCGAGCTCGGCGCTGGTCTGCTGCAGCCCCGCCACCGCGCTGCGAACCACGTAGGGCATGCGCCGCACCGCGTAGGCCACCACCAGGAACGGGAACGGGTTCGGCTCGGCGCCGATGATGCTCGCGAACGCCCCGAGCGGCGCGTCCGGCCCGCCGAAGGGCCACTCCAGGCTGACCGCGACGAAGCCGAAGGCGAGGACGAGCCCCGGCACGGCGAGCGGCAGCATGACGAGCGCATCGAGGAGCCACGCCGCGCGCAGGTTCGCGCGCGCGAGGAGCCGCGCCGAGGCGAAGCCGACCACCAGCGCGCAGGCGACCGCCATCAGGCTGAGGACGAGCGAGTTGCGGATGCTGCCGGCCGCGAGCGGGTGCGTGAGCGCCTGCAGGTAATGGTCGGTCGTGAAGGCCCGCGGCAGGATCGACCCGTACCACTGCCCGGGCTCCGCGAGGCTCGCGAGCACCACGCCGATCGCCGGCAGCGCC
Source organism: Phycisphaerales bacterium (assembly GCA_046096165.1). Classification (GTDB taxonomy): domain Bacteria; phylum Planctomycetota; class Phycisphaerae; order Phycisphaerales; family SM1A02; genus UBA966. Next base: position 1,904 of record JBJTJU010000027.1, read on the forward strand.
GCGAAGAGCGCCGTGCCCCCGAAGAGCGCCACCGCGCCGGCCGCGCCCCATCCGCGCAGGCGCAGTTCCTCGCGGCGGATCGAGGCCTTCGACTGCATCGCGTGCGCGCCGCGGCCGAGGGTGAACTTCCCCAGCAGGTAGAAGGCCACGCTGCAGGCGAGCATGACGACCACCAGCGCGTACGGGCGACGGCTCGCCTCCACCTCCTTGATGCCGTTGAAGATCTGGACGCTGGTCACGTCGTAGAACTCGAACATGAGCGGCGTGCCCAGCTCGGTGAAGCTCCAGATGAAGACGATGGTGGCGCCGGCGAAGACGCCCGGGCGCACGAGCGGCAGCGTGATGCGCCGGAAGCGCGTCCACGCGGTGGCCCCCATGCACTGCCCTGCCTCCTCGAGCGCCGGGTCGAGGTTGGCGAGCGACGCCACCACGTTCAGGTACATGATGGGAAAGAGCGAGATCGCCTCCATGGCGGCGATCGCGAAGATACCGCCGCCGGAGAGCCAGTCGACGTCGAGCCCCAGCGCGGCGTTCAGCGCGCCGGCGCGCCCCAGCAGGTGGCGCACCCCGATCGCGCCCACGAAGGGCGGCAGCACCAGGGGCAGCAGCAGCAGGCCGCCGAGGACGGTCTTCCCCGGGAACGAGCAGCGCGCGCCCACGAGGGCAAGCGGCAACGCCAGGACCAGCGCGATCGACGTGGTGAGCGCGGCGATCATCGCGGCGTTCAGGAGCCCGCGCTGCGTGGCCGGGTCGGCGAGGGCCGAGGCGAGGTGCCGGAGCGTGAGGCCGCCGTCCTCGGTGCGGAAGGCGCCGCCGACGGTCAGGCCGATCGGATAGACGAGCGCGGCGCCGAGCACCGCCACGATGGCGACAAGCAGGAAGGTCTGGCGCCACGTGGACCGCACGCGGGGCGGAGTCTAGTCAGGTCACGTCCAGGCGCCGAGCAGGATGCCGAGGTCGTTGCCGTCGACGTTGCCGTCGAGGTTCAGGTCGGCCGGTCCGGTGCCCGGCCCCCAGGCGGCGAGCATGATGCCCAGGTCGTCGCCGTTCACCACGCCGTCGCCGTTCAGGTCGCCGGGGACGGCGCGCAGGTCGACGATGCCGGCGACGGCGAGGAAGCTGAGTGCCGACGCCGCGGTCGCCTCGCGCACCACGCTCACCACGTAGCTGCCGGCGGCCAGCCCGCGCACGAAGAGGTGCTCGACGTTGTCGACCGCGCTCGAGCTGACGACGTTGCCCGACTCGAACCGGCCGATGCCGGCATCGCCGGTGAGCGGCAGGACGGACTCGCCCGCGATCCGCTGCAGGCGCAGGGTGACGTTGGCGATCACGGGCGCGGTGGCCGACGAGAACGCGTTGGTGGCGAGGTTGCGCGTCCAGGTGGCCACGATGCTCACGTCGCCGGCCGCGGGAAGGTCGAGCCGGTAGTGAAACTGCTGGATCGCGGCGGAGGACTGCAGGACCTCGAGGTCCCAGAGGGCCACCCGCGGGGACGGCGGCTCGAGCGCGGCGTCGTCGGCGGTCGCCAGCGACTGCGACTCGTCGGCGGTGATGATGCGGTGGGCACGGTCGATGTTCACCGTGCCGCAGCCGAACACCGGGTCGAGCGGCCGGGCGGTGAT
>JBJTJU010000028.1:0-3098 GCA_046096165.1 Phycisphaerales bacterium
ACGTGGCCCTCGCGGCCCCGGCCGCCGCCGGTGCGGACGCCGCGGGGGCACGCGTCGCGGCCGCGGCCGACCGGTGGCGGATCGTGGACCAGGACATGGCCGAGCGGCTCTGCGACTGGCAGGATTCGCGGGGCACCACGCCCGTCCCCGAGGGGCTCGAGGAACTCACCGTCGCGTGCGCGCTCGACCCGACGCTCGGCATGCTGCGGTCGCTGCGCGACGAGAACGCGTGGCGGCTCCTTCGCGAGGCTGCGATCGCCGGCGGCGAGGCACCCGACCGCCGCATGCGCGACGGCCCGGCGGGCGGCTCACTTCCGCGGCCGGTCGCCCCTGCTCCCTGAGGCGCGCGCGCGGCCGTGCCGGCCGGCGCCCTGCACCACGTCGTCCACCTTCTTCATGATGAAGAGGTAGTTGAAGCCGCGCAGGAAGAAGTTCTCCTCGACGGCCGTCTTGCGCCAGTTGCCCTTGTCGAGCTTCTGGTTCTGGCGCACCACGCAGACGATGTCGACGGGCACGAACCGCCGGCGCATGATGGCGAACAGCTCGAAGCCGATCGGCATGAACGACCCCGCGCCGCTCCCGGACGGCCCGCCCTGCTTCTTGCGCCAGCTGTCGCTCACGTAGAGCGCCAGGTACCGGCGGTTCTTGAGGACGCGGTGGCCCTCGGCGATCGACGCCTCCATGGCCGCGTAGTACGCGCGGCCCCCGTCCTCGCCGCCCGCATCGAGCTTGCCGATGCAGTCGGGCTCGGCCGAGTACTCGATGTGCGTCGAGTACGGCGGGTCCATGAAGACGAAGTCGACGCTCTGGTCCTCGAGCGGCAGCTTCCGAGCGTCGGCCTTCAGGATGTCGGGACGGCTGGGTGCCAGGTCATACCCCTTCACCGGCCGGCCAAGGCTGCGGCAGACGTCGATGGTGGTGCCGCTGCCGCAGAACGGGTCGACCACGCGGTCGGTCTCGCGCGTGTAGCGCGTCAGCAGCTGCCAGATCACCCACGAGGGGGTCGCACCCGCATAATCCTTGTCGCCCTGCATCGTGTGCCGCCGGCCCGAGGCGTCGACCCAGTCGTAATGCTGGCTCGGGTACTCCCAGAGCGTGGTGGGGAACACGCTCAGGGGCGGGCGGGCAGCGCGGTGCATGGGCGACGAGTGTAGGGACGGTGCCTATACTCGCCGCGATGCGCGGCCCCCGCGCCATCTTCGCCGCCCTGGTCGCGACCGCGCTGCTCGTCTCGGGCAACGCAGGCCTGCGCGCGCTCCACCTGACGGTGGCGGCGTGCGAGGCAGGTCCGGCCACCCCCGCGTGCGCCCACGATCATGGCGGCCATCACCATGGACACCGTCACGACGACGCCCCGGCCGCACCCGCCCACGACGAACAGGACTGCGCCACCTGCGAGCTGCTGCTGACGCTCGCCACGCTCTCCGGCCCGGCGCCCGCGGTCCCGACCTTCCTCGGCCTCGTGGCCGTGGCCGACCCGGCCGCGCCCGCGTGCCCGCCGGCGCCCGCACCGCTGCGCGCGCTTGCCGCTCGCCCGCCCCCGGCCGCCTGAGGAACGACGTGCCGTCCGCGCCCCGCGCGCGGACACGCTTCCCCGCACGCCCGCGGGCCGGCATTGCGCCGCGCCCGCACGGGTTCGTCCCATGCACATGCACGCCGGACGCCGGGCCTGTCGCCCCGCGTTCACCCTGGTCGAGCTGATGGTCGTGGTCGGCATCGTCGCCGCCCTCGCGACGCTGGCATTGCCGGCGCTCGCGAGCGCGCGACGCACGTCGCTTGCGACCGCGGACCTGGCCATCATGCGCAGCCTGTCGACCGCGCACGCCTCGTACATGAACCTGAACGAGGAACGCTTCGTCGACGTCGGGCTGCCGCACGGATCGGTCGGGCAGCCGCAGCGTTCGTTCGTGACGACGCTGCGGCCGTACCTCGACGGCAACGCCCTCGCCTTCCGCAGCCCGCTCGATGCCAGCCCCCACTGGCCGAGCGAGCTCGGCGGCGACGGCGAGCCGGTGGTGGCCGGGTCCAGCCCGGTCTTCCGGCGCACCAGCTATGGGATGAACAACTGGCTCTCGCGCTCGTACTCGCCCGCGGTCGCCCTCGACGGCCCCGGGTCGGGCGTCGACCGCCTGCAGCAGGTGCGCGATCCGGAACGGATCGCGTGCTTCCTGCTGATGGCCGAGCGCGGCAGCTATGCGTCCGCCGACCACCCGCACGTGGAGCAATGGGCCAACAGCCCGAATCCCGCGCGGACGGCGGCGGCGCAGGTGCAGGTGAACGCGGTCGACCGGCGCACGCCGCAGGTCGGCAGCATCGCCAACTGGGCGTTCGTGGACGGGCACGTCCGGACCATGCCGTTCGAGGACATCTGGCGATCGGCCGGGGACAACCGCCTCGACCCGACGCCGCGCTGACACGCTTTCCCATCGTTCACTGATTCACGTGCGCCAGGCGCACAGGACACGATCCATGATTCGAAACGCTTCCATCGTCGCGGCGACCGTCGCCGCATTCATCGCCCCCGCCGCCCTCGCCCAGCATGCCGACGACGTCGGCCTGGTCGTGGAGGACGGCCGCATCCACTCGGTGTCCGTCACCACGGACGGCTTCGGCCCGCCGAGGCGCGCCTTCGAGGGCGAGTTCGGCGCCGACGGCGTGCCGTGGTTCGCCGGCGACCCGGGCTACGACGCCGAGCCCGGCACGTTCCCCGCCGGCAGCCGCATCGGCGTGCGGTTCGCGGCGCCGCTCATGGTGTGGGACGGCACGTCGTTCGTGGCCACGTCCCCGGACGGCGCGATGTCCGGCGAGCGCCTGCGGCTCAGCTACCTCTCGCTCGCGGCGATGTCCGGTTCCGGCCCCGCGCCGGGCTTCGACCTCGCGGTGCAGCCCGACGGCGGCTGGCACATCCATCCGTCGATGGAGCTGCTTGCCGCTCCCGGCGCGGCGGAGCCGGACACCGGCGTCTACCTGGTGCAGGTTGAGATCTACTCCACCGACGCCGCGATCGCCGCAAGCGAGTCGATCTGGCTGGTCCTCAACGCCGGCGCCACCGAGGCGGAGCACGAGGCGGCGTACGAGCATGCGCGCGACATCGTCGA
>JBJTJU010000029.1:0-3595 GCA_046096165.1 Phycisphaerales bacterium
CCCGGACGTCAACTACCTGGGCATCGAGTGGGCGGGCGAGTTCTACCGCTACGCCGCCGACCGCATCCGCCGCGCGGGCATCCCGAACGTGCGCATGCTGTACGCGGACGCCTCGGAGGTGGTGCGCTGCTGGCTGGCCGACGGCGCGTGCTCGGTGGTGCACCTCTACTTCAGCGACCCGTGGCCGAAGGCGCGCCACCACAAGCGCCGCGTGGTGCAGGACGCCTCGCTCGTCGAGTTCCACCGCGTGCTGCGGCCGGGCGGCGAGCTTCGACTGGTGACCGACCACGATGCGCTCTGGGCCTGGTACGGCGAGCGGATCGCCTCCGCGGGCCACCTCTTCGAGGCCGTGCCGTTCGAGCGCCCGGCGAGCGCCGCGAGCGGCGAGGTGGTCGGCACCAACTTCGAGCGCAAGTACCGCCGCGAGGGGCGGCCGTTCCACGCCGTGACGCTCAGGCGCCGTCCGGCTTCGGCCTGAAGGCCAGGCGTGCCTGCGAGACGTCCGGGTACAGCTCGAAGATGCCGTCGAGCTTGGCCAGCCGCAGCACCTGCACGGCCATTCCCTTCAGGCCCGCGATGCGCACCTCGCCCCCGTGCTGGCGCATGCGCTTGTGGAGCATGAGCAGGCGGCTCAGGCCCGCGCTCGAGATGATGTCGAGCTTCGAGCAGTCGACGATCACCCCGCGCATCCCGCAGTCGACCGCGCGCTGGACGACTTCCTCGATCTGCGCCGCGGTGCCCGAGTTGAGCCCGCCGTCCGCCACGATCACGATCACGCGCTCGTCGGCCTCGCCGAGGTAGGTCTCCATGGGCCGCAAGGCTACCGGGCGGCCGTGGCCCGCTCCCGGTGGCTCACGCGGTCGGGCGACGCCACCCCAGGTCCGGGTCCTTCTGCAGCACCGCCGCCGACTGGCGCACGCACCGGCGGCAGGCCCGCGCGCCGCCGCGCTCCCATCCGGCGTCCGGCCGGTCCTCGAGGCAGAGCGTGCAGCGTTCCGGCGCGCCGTCGGGCCGCTCGGCAAGCACTGCCTCGCGGAACGCGTCGGCGAGGCAGTCGCCGCAGATGCAGCTTCCCTGGTGGCCTTCGACCATCGGCAGCGACTCGCCCCATGCACGGCGGCAGAAGTCGCAGAGGACGTCCTCCATGCGCACGTCGTCTGGATCGCACTCGGGCCGTCGCATGCGTGGCCGAGCCTATCATCCGTGCCATGCCGGAACGGACGGGCTCGCTTGCCACGCGCACGACCATCGTCGTGGGCGCGGGCCTCGGCGTGGTGGCCGCGGTCGTCGGCACCGGCGGATGGCTGCTCGCGGGCCGCGCGCTGGCCTCGGCCGCGGCGTCGCAGGTCGACCCCGCCGCCGCGGGCGATCCCGCCGCCGACGCCGCGATCCTGCGCTGGACCATCGTCGGCGGCGCGGTGCTCCTGGCACTTGCCGGCGCGGCCGTCGCCACCGTGTACGTGCGCCGCGAGGTGCTCGGACCCGTGCGCCAGCTGCGCGAGACCGCCGAGCGCGTGGTGCGCGGCGACACCTCCGCACGCGCCCCGGCCGACGGCCACGACGAGCTCGGTGCGCTTGCCGAGGGGATGAACCGCATGCTCGACGCCGCCGAGCGCGCGCAGCTGCAGCTCTTCGCGATGAACGAGGCGCTCGACCTGAAGATCGGCGAGCTGTCCGAGGCGAACGTCGGCCTCGGCGAGTCCAACCGCCTGAAGAGCGAGTTCCTCGCGAACGTGAGCCACGAGCTGCGCACGCCGCTCAACTCGATCATCGGCTTCGCGGACCTCCTGGAGGAGGTCGCGCGCTCGGAGGCCGCGCCCGACCCCAAGCGCCTGCGCTACATCGGCAACATCCAGCGCAGCGGGCGGTCGCTCCTCGACATGATCAACTCGCTCCTCGACATGGCGAAGATCGAGGCCGGCCGCATGGAGGTGGCGGTGGCCCACGCCTCGGCGGCCGACGTCGTCGAGGGACTGCAGGCCATCGTGCGCCCCCTCGCCCTGCAGAAGCGCATCGACCTGCAGGCACGCGTCGCCGACGGGCTGCCGAAGGTCGAGACCGACGCCGGCAAGCTGCAGCAGATCCTCTACAACTTCCTGTCCAACGCCATCAAGTTCTCCCCCGAGGACGGCGCGGTGATCGTGTCCGTCGAGCGCGCGCAGCGAAACGGCGGCGAGGCGGTGCGCATCAGCGTCACCGACCATGGCCCCGGCATCCCCGAGGACATGCAGGAGACGATCTTCGAGAAGTTCCGCCAGGTGGATGCGAGCCACACGCGCCGCGCGGGCGGCACCGGCCTTGGGCTTGCGATCTGCCGCGAGCTCGCCGACCTGATGGGCTGCTCGGTCGGGCTGGTGAGCGCCTCGGGCAAGGGCAGCACGTTCTGGGTCGAGGTGCCCGTCGTCCACCGGCCGCGCGAGCTGAAGCCGCTCATGGCCGACGCGGCCGTCACGCGGCCCTGACGTCGACGCGCTCGGAGATCCGGCGGTCGGCGTCCGCGGCGCGCCGGCGCGGCGAGCTCGCGTCGATCCGCGACGGCACGCCTTCCGGCCACAGCTCCTTCGCCACCTCGAGCACGGCGAGCGCCACGCCCTCGGGGGGCACGGAGCCGTCCGGGCAGAAGAGGTCGTAGTCCTGCCAGCTCATGGTGAGGCGCACCCCGGCGAGCGAGCCGTCGTGGCGGATCTCCTGGACCTCGAAGGTCCATCCGCCCGTTCCCTCGCGCTCGGAGATGATCTCGAAGGTCCCGCGCACGCGCGCCGGAATGCTAACGGCGCTCCAGGAGCACGATCTCGCCGCCGCCCCAGTCGATCCAGCCGGGCAGCCTCGCGCGTTCCTCGAAGCCATGCGCACGCAGTGCCTCGAGCGCCTCGGGCATGGCGCGCGGGTAGAGGAACATCACCCAGTGCACCGACCGGTCCTCGACGGCCGGCAGCATGTCGCGCCCGTAGGCGCCGCAGCCCGGGAGGTCGATCCCGCGCGCGAGGGCGTACCAGCGGTGCACGTCGTCGGGCAGGCCGACCGCCACCGCGCGTTCGCCTGGCTTCATCGCCGAGGCCAGCAGGTCGGTCGCCTCGCGCAGCTGCTGCCGCGGGCCGAGCGTCGCCAGGCACGCCAGCCACGCGGCGACGGCAACGACGCACGCCGCGGCCGCGGCGGCGCGGTGCCGCGCGGCGATCGCCTGCGCCCCGCCGCCGAGCAGGAGCGCGATCCCCGGCACCGCGAAGGCGAGGAACCGCGCGTAGAGCCAGCTCTTGAGGAGGATCGGGAACGCGAGCGCCACCAGCACTCCGCCAAGCGACAGGACGAGCGCCTGCCGGTATGCGCGGTCCTGCTGCGCGCGCCGCAGGCCCGCGACCGCGAGCGGCATCGCCACGAGCGACGGCCATGCCCACCACGTGCCGCCGATCGACCAGAGCATGCCGGCTCCCTCGGGCCCCAGGAGCGATGGCTCGTTGCCGTCGAGGGCGCGGAAGTCATCGCGCAGGGCGACGATCCCGGGGATCACCGGCGCCAGGAATGCCGCCGACAGCAGGCCGGCGAGGAGCGCCGCGCCTGCGCCCGCGAGCGCACGGCGACGGTCGTCGGGGCCGGC
>JBJTJU010000030.1:0-3029 GCA_046096165.1 Phycisphaerales bacterium
CACCAGCGTGCCGCGCCCGTCGGGCGCGTTCTACGCGTTCGTCGAGGTGCCGCCGCGCCTCGGGATGACCGGGCAGCAGTTCATCGAGCGCGCCATCGAGCGACGCGTCCTGGTGATCCCCGGCAACGTGTTCTCCCGGCGCGACAGCCACTTCCGCCTGAGCTTTGCGACTCGGGCGGACCGGCTGGCCGAGGGACTCGGCATCCTGCGCGAGATGATGACCGCCTGACGGCGGTCACCGGCTCACTGCGTCTTGGTGGCCTGGTCGGCCTGCGCCGCGGCGGAGCCGCTGGTCGAGGACATGCGGTCCTTCAGCTCCTGCTGCGGGCTCTTGATCGTGCCGGCCGCCGGGGGCGCGTCGTTCTTCTGGACGGGCTTGGACGCCGGGGTGCCCGGGCCGCAGGCGGTCAGGGTGGCGAGGGCGGCGATGGAAGCGAAGGAGAGGATCGTCTTCATGGAAGCTCCGGTTCGTGATCGGCGGCCGCACGGCCGCCTCGGGGGGAAGTGTCGCAGAGTCCTTCGGCCCGCGTCAAGGGGCGGTTCCCGCGGCGGCGGCACCGGCCGGGGCGGCCTGCCACGATCCGCTGCGTCCGCCGGGGGCAAGCCAACGCCACTGGGTGTGGGAGGTCTCGTCGTTGTCCGCCACGCCGACCTGCAGGCGCTCCACGGTTCGGCCGCGCAACGGCAGTCGCAGCGCTGCCGTCCAGCCGCCGTCGTCGCGGCGGCGCACCTCGGCGCGGCCGCCGCCATCGAGCGCGGCACCCGGCGTGAACGGCTCCCAGTGGAAGGCCTCGTCGAGCAGCTGCCCCGCGGGGTCGCGCGACTCGATGGTGACCGAGACGGCGTCGGCGATCGGGTCGCGGCGACGGGCGGCGTCGGGCACCTCCCACGCCAGCGCACCCGTGAGGTGGGCGTCGGGCACATCCACCTCGGCGACGAGCGCGTCGCCCTCGACCCAGAGGCGCACCGTGGGGTTCGCCTCGCGCGTGTCGTAGGGGGAGTAGTCCCAGGCGAGTACCGGCATCGCGGATGCCTCGTCGCGCGTACCCGGCAGCGCGACGCGGCGCTCGACCGGCAGTCGCGTCGGCAGGTAGACGGGCACCGTGCGTCCCTTCGAGTCGACGAACGTTGCATAGACGTCAAGCTGCGGCGGCAGCGCGGCACCGGGCTTCGGCAGGATCGTCACCGGCACCTCGAGCGTCGCCTCGCCCTTCGGCGGCACCGAGGCCTCGAGCGCCCCGCGCGCCGTGCGCACCACCGCGCGCGACTCGCGTGCCATGGTGTGGGCATTGTCGGTGTCGGCCAGCGTGTGGCTCGTCCAGCCGTTGCTTCCCGCACCCGGCGCGGCACCGGCGAGCCCGCCGAGCCCCGAGGTCCACCACGCGATCCGACCGTCGCGGCCCTCGACCACGCCCGGCGGGTCGAGCGTCACGGTGATCGGCACGTCGGTCGGGTTGCGGACGGCAAGCGTCGCGCGCGCGGGGGTGGGGCGTGCGATGGAGGCAGGGTCCGGGACGTTCCCCGCGGCGCGCACCGCGGGGTCTGGGTTGCGCAGGGCATGCACGCGGTCCTGGTCGACCCGCAGCACGAAGTCCTGGGGCAGCACGAGCCCCACCGGCTGGTGCCAGACGCGCAGTTCGCCGCCCTCGGTGCAGTCGACGAAGGTGAGGTGCTGCAGCTGCCCGGCAAGCGGCGGCTGGTCGATCATCCCGCCGCAGGTCCCGAGGATGTGGTACTGCACGCCGCCGACGTCCGGATCGCGCTGCATGGAATGGAAGTGCCCGGCGATCACCGCATCCACACCGGCCCGCTCGAGGAGCGGCTGCACCTGCGTGTCCCACTCGGACGACCGTGAGCGCCACATCGGCCGGTGCATCAGGAGGAAGATCGGCTTGCCGCGCGCGGCCGCGCGGGGAAGCTCCGCCTCGAGCCAGGCGCGCTGCGCAGGCGCGAACCGGATGGTGCGCCCGTCGAGCGCGTCGTCGCTGAAGAGGATGATGGCCGTCGCCAGGTCGAGGTCCACCGCGTACCAGAGCGGCCCGAAGCGCGCGCGGTAGCGCTGCGCGAATGCGTCGTCGCCGGCGGTGCGCGTGCCCGAGATCACCTCGTGGTTGCCGGCGGTCGGGTAGAAGCGCATGCCCCGCAGTGCGCCCACGATGCCGAGGTACTCGTCCACCTCTGCCTCGTAGCGCTCGCCCGAGCGCGTGTAGCCCTGCACCATGTCCCCGACCGTGAAGACGGCATCCGGCTTCGCCACGTTCAGGTCCGCGACCGCGGCCTTCAGGTAGGGGATGCCCCACGCGCGGCCGGTGGTCCGGTCGGGAAGGACCGCCACGCGCTGCACGCGCGGGCGGCCGGTGTCGGCGACCACCTGGCCCTCGACGCCGCGTCCGTCGGCATCGCGCGTGAACGGGGCGAGGGCGGGCGCGGCGGCCGGCGGGTCGGCGTGGACGGCGACGAGGGCAGCCAGGGCAACGCAGGCGGCGGCAGGGAGCATGGGTGCATTGTCGCCGGGCGCGCGCGATGTCGCCGGACGCGCGACGGTGCCGGACGCTCAGGCGTCCGCGGGGCCCGGGAACGGGATCGCCGGCCCGCGCACCACGGTCTCGCAGGCCTGCGCCAGCTGTGCCGCGCAGCGCGCCGAGCCGAACCGCGCGGCGGTCCGAACCGAGGCCTCGGCGCCGATCCGCGCGGACACCTCGGCGCTCCGCAAGCCCGCCGAGAGCAGCGTGCCCCAGACGCGGGCGTCGCGCTCCTCGGCCACCAGCGCGGTGACCCCGTCGATCAGGTGGTCGGCCATCGGGTCCTCGAGCGCCACCCCGCAGCGGCCCATCGCCATCGCGTCCAGCCCGTTCGACCGCGTGCCGGCGGCCGCCTCCGGCTGCGCCACCACGCCGCATGCGAGCGCCAGCGCCAGGCGGTGCAGGGCGGCGCGGGCCTGGACCCGCCGGGCGGGGTCGATCAGGTGGGGGGGGGGCCTCGGGTGCGCGCCAGCGGGGCGGGGGCGGGGGGCGTCGCGGTGGGGCGGG
>JBJTJU010000031.1:0-12433 GCA_046096165.1 Phycisphaerales bacterium
CCCCCGGTGGCCACGGCGGGGGCGCCGAGGCCCCCGGGGGTGCCGGGGGCCTGGCCCCAGGCGGCCGCGACCGGGGTGAGGAGCAGGATTCCGGCGACGCGCGTGAGAGTCGTGACCATCGTTTTCCGAGTGTACGAGCCCCATTCCTGCGCGGCTGCGCGGGGGAGGCGGGGTTTCTCGGACTGCACAGGCCGACCGCGGGCCGTTTCTCAGAATGTGTTCCTTCCCATGATGCGATCCGGGGCTACTTTCCGCTTGTCACAGTGAGGAGAAAGGAATGGCCGAGTGAGACCGGCCCCACCTGACTCCAGACAAGCCACCGAGGAACCTTGGACGTGCGCCTCGCGCCTCCAACGCCCCTCACGCGCCGAACCGGCGCGGTCACGAGCCCTTTTCCCTCCCTCCGCCCCCAGGTCCTAACCGGCCTTGGGGGTTTTTATTTGGCAGATGGTCGTGCTCCGGGGCACGGCTATCCTGCCCGGCCTTTCCTCACCCGACCCCTTACGAGGCCGACCGTGAAGTCCACCGACCTGCGCCCGAACATGGGCATCAAGCTCGACAGCCGCCTGTACCTGATCACCAAGGTCGAGCACCGCACCCCGGGCAACCTGCGCGCCTTCGTCCAGGTGACGATCCGCGACCTGAACAGCGGCTCGATCATCGAGAAGCGCCTGCGCTCGGGTGAGGAAGTGGAGCAGGTGGACCTCGACCGCCGCCCGATGGAGTACCTCTACGAGCAGGGCGCGAAGCACATCTTCATGGACCTCGAGTCCTACGAGCAGGTGGAGCTTTCGAAGGAATTCGTCGGCGACCTGCCCCTCTACGTGCTGCCGAACAACCAGGTGGTGGTGCTGTGGTGCGACGGCAAGCCGATCTCGGTGGAACTGCCGATGACCGTGGTGCTCACGGTGACCGACACCCCGCCCGGCATCAAGGGCGCCACCGCCACGAACCAGCTGAAGGAAGCCACCTGCGAGACCGGGCTCAAGACCCGCGTCCCGCCCTTCATCACCACCGGCGAGAAGATCGTCGTGGGCACCGAGGACGGCGCGTACCGCGAGCGGGCGTGAACCGGGACGCGCTCAGCGCGTCGCCGCCTCCACCACCCGGTCGACCGTGAACCCGAAGTGCGCGATCACCTTCGGCGCGGGGCCGCTCTCGCCGAACGTGCGCATGGCGATCACGGTGCCGTCGAGGCCGACGTAGTCGCCCCAGCCGAGGGGGCTCGCCATCTCGACCGCCACGCGCCGGCGCACGGCCGGCGGCAGCACGGCGTCGCGGTACTCCTGCGGCTGCCGGTCGAACACCAGCGTGCACGGCATGCTCACGACGCGCGCGCGCACGCCCTGGGCGGCAAGCTTCGCGTGCGCCTCGACGCAGAGCGAGACCTCGCTGCCGGAGGCCATCAGGATCACCTGCGGTGCGCCGCCCTCGGCATCGAGCAGCACGTAGCCGCCGCGGCGCGTGCCCTCGGCGGGCGTGCAGCGCGTGCGGTCGAAGGTCGGCACGTTCTGGCGCGTGAGGGCCATCACGCTCGGCGTGCCGCGCGTGGACATGGCCCAGCGGTAGGCCTCGGCGGCCTCGTTGCCGTCGGCCGGGCGCCACACGGCCAGGTTCGGCACGGCGCGCAGGCCGGCCAGCTGCTCGATGGGCTGGTGCGTGGGGCCGTCCTCGCCGACGCCGATCGAGTCGTGGGTCATCACCCACAGGCACGGCAGCTTCATGAACGCGCTGAGCCGGATGGGCGTGCGCATGTAGTCGGTGAAGATCATGAAGCCGGCGCCGAAGGCGCGCAGGCCCGAGAGCGCCATGCCGTTCACCATCGCGCCCATGGCGTGCTCGCGGATGCCGAAGTGCATGTTGCGGCCCGCGTAGCTGCCGCCGAACTCCGGCGCGTTGAACGTGCCCGCGCCCTTGAGGGCGGTCTTGTTGCTGGGGGTGAGGTCGGCGCTGCCGCCGAGCATCCACGGCACGCGCTCCATGATGGAGTTGAGCACCGTGCCGCCGCTCGAGCGCGTGGCCTCGCCCTTCGGGTCGGCCTTGAACGTGGGGATGCCCGCGTCCCAGCCGGCCGGCAGCTCGCCGCGCCACATGGTCTCGAGCTCCTGCGCCAGCTCCGGGTGCGCGGCGCGGTAGCGCGTCCACGTCTCCTGCCACTTCGCGTGCGCCGCCTTGCCGCGCGCGCCCACGCCCTCGGCGAAGCGCTCGCGCACGCCGTCGGGCACCAGGAACTTCGCGTCGGTGGGCCAGCCGTAGACGGCCTTGGTGCGCGCCACCTCGTGCTCGCCGAGCGGTTCGCCGTGGGCCTTCGCCTTGTCCTGCACCTCGGGCGAGCCCCAGCCGATGTGGCTCGCCACCACCACGATGGTCGGGCGGTCGGTGCACCCGCGCGCCACCGAGAGCTTCTCGCGCAGCGCGGCCAGGTCATTGGCGTCGCGCACGTGCTGCACGTTCCAGCCGTAGCCGTGGAAGCGCGCGTCGACGTAGTCGGAGCAGCTGAGCCCGGTGCTGCCGTCGATCGTGATCGAGTTGCTGTCGAAGATCCAGCAGAGGTTGCCGAGCTTCAGGTGGCCGGCGGCGCTGGCCGCCTCGTGCGAGATGCCTTCCATCAGGCAGCCGTCGCCGCAGATGGCCCACACGTGGTGGTCGAAGAGCGTGAAGCCGGGCGTGTTGTAGCGCTCGGCGAGGAACTTGCCCGCGATCGCCATGCCCACGGAGTTGCCCAGGCCCTGGCCGAGCGGGCCGGTGGTGGTCTCGACGCCCGGCGTGATGCCGAACTCGGGGTGGCCGGGGCAGCGCGAGCCCGGCTGGCGGAACGCGCGGAGGTCGTCCATCGAGACGGCCAGGCGCCCCGCCGGCGAACCGTCGGCGCGCGTCTCCTGCACGCCCGCCAGGTGCAGCAATCCGTAGAGCAGCATGCACGCGTGGCCGTTCGAGAGGACGAAGCGGTCGCGGTTGGGCCAGTGCGGCGCGGCGGGGTCGTAGACCAGGGCGTCCTGCCAGAGCGCGTAGCCGACGGGTGCGAGGCCCATGGGTGCGCCGGGGTGGCCGCTGTTTGCCGCCTGCACGGCATCCATCGCGAGCGTGCGCAGCGTGTTGATCGCCAGGCGGTCGATGACCGGCGTCCCCGCGGGCGTTCCGGCGTTCGGGTCCTGCATCGAGGCGGCGGCGGTCGGCGTGGCGCTGGTCGCGGCGGTCATTCCGCGAAGGCTACCGCGGGCGCCGCGCGTCGAGCCCCGCCGAGCGCAGGGCGCGCGTGCCGATCTGCTGCATGATCCAGAGCGCGACGGCCAGGAGCGCCACGCCCACGATCACCGCGACGGTGCCCTGCTGCTTCATGAGTTCCGGAAGGTCGCGCGCGCCGGTGGCCGCGCCCTGCGCACCGATCCACACCGCGACCGCGGTGCGCGGCAGCATGCCCGCGGTCGAGCCGATCATCATGGGCCAGAAGCGGACGCCGGTGGCGGCGAACACCAGGTTCGTGAACGCGAACGGGCAGTTGGGGGGGAAGCGGATGAGCGCCACCAGGCCGCACGTGCGCTCGGGACTGGCCTCGACCAGCGCGCGGCGCACGATGCCCCAGCGCGGATGGTCGTCGATCATGCTGCGCACCGCGTCGCCGGTCACGGCGCGCGAGACGCTCCATCCGATGAACGTGCCGCCGAGGTACCCGGCCACCGACACCGGAAGCCCCACCGCCATGCCGAAGACCCATCCCATGAGGACCGCCTGCGCGTAGGTGGGCAGGAGCCCCAGGCCCGCGGTCACCGCGAAGCCGATCGCACCGATCGCCACGCCCTCGGGGCCATGGCCGCGCAGCCAGTCGCTGACTTCCCCGAGGTACGCGAAGAGGATGATGCTGATCCCAAGCGGCAGCGTGAACCACGCCACCGCCAGGATCGCAGACCCAATCACGCGCATCCCGCGCCCGGGACGCGGGGCCTGCAGTTCCTGCATCGACATCACGGAGGCGAGAGCTCGCCGGGCGGCGGCGGCTCGGGCTTGTGGCCCGGGGCCTTCGCGTCGGTCTCGGAGCCGGCCGCGGCGCCGCCGATCGGGTCGCCGGGGGCCGGAAGCACGGGGCCCATCTCCATGAGGCGCATGCGCACCTGCCCGAAGAAGTGGTCTGCCTCGCGCCAGAAATGCGCGGGCACGCGCCAGTCGGGGGACGAGAGCGTGACCGTGGTCGGGCGCTCGCTGCTTACCGTGGCATACATGCGCCACCGGCGCTCCTCGATGCGCGCGCGCGGGCCGACGGCGTCGGTCGAGCGGCGCAGGTCGCGCGAGATGCTGACGCGGCTGTCCGGCTCGGACACGCTGACCTCGTTCGAGACCACGATCCAGTCGGCGTAGCGCGGCTCGCGCGAGGCCTGCACCACGGCCTGCCACACCTCGCCGCGCGGGCGGTCGTCGAACTCGCACTTCTGCGAGTGGCCGCAGCCGGCAAGGGCGGCCACGGCGAGCGCGATCGCCACCAGCGTGGCGCGCGCGGACCGGGTCTCAGGCATCGGGAAGCTCGGCATTGACATGGACCTTCTGCACGTCGTCATGCTCCTCGAGCGCCGCCACCAGCTTGGCCACGCGTGCCGCGGTGTCGGGGTCGAGGTCGACCGTGGTGAGCGGAATGTACGCGAGTTCCGCCCCCTCGAAGGCGATGCCGGCGCTTTCGAGCGCGTCGCGCACCTTGGCGAGGTCGCCCGGCGCCGAGAGCACCTGCCAGCCTTCCTCGCCGCCGATCACGTCGTCGGCGCCGGCGGCAAGCACCACGTCGAAGAGCCGCTCCTCGGTGAGGCCCGCGGCCGTGGGCACCAGCACCCGCCCGCGGTGCTGGAACGTGAACGCGACGCTGCCCGAGACGCCCAGGTTTCCGCCGTTCTTGTCGAAGATGGCGCGGACCTCGGGGGCGGTCTTCTGGAAGTTGCCCACCAGCGCCTCGACCATCACGGCCACCCCGCCCGGGGCGTAGCCCTCGTAGGTCATGGCCTCGAACTGCGTCTCGGACTGGTCGGCGCCGGCGCCCTTCTTGACCGCCTTCTCGATGGTGTCGCGCGGCATGTTGGCCGCCTTGCCGTCGTCGATCGCCAGGCGCAGCACCGCGTTGAACTTCGGGTCGGCGCCGCCGGCGCGCGCGGCCACGATGATGGCGCGCGCGAGCTTCGACCAGATCTTCCCGCGCTTGGCGTCGACGGCGGCCTTGCGGTGCTTGATGTTCTTCCAGGCGCTGTGTCCTGCCATGGTCCTCGACTGCTCCGAACGTGGTTCAGGGTGACTGCTTCGCCGCGCCCGGCGAGGGCGCGACCTCCGGCCGCGCGCCGCGCGCGACGGCCTCGAGCTTGGCCCGCGCACGCGCCGCGATCGCGCCGTCGTGGGTCTCGTGATACCGCACCGCGTCGATCGACGCCAGCCCCACCCGGGCGAGGAACAGCCGTCGCAGCACCTCGATGTTCTGCTCGCGGTCGAGGCCGGCCTCGGCCAGGCGCACGGCCTCCTGCCATGCGGTGCGTGCGCCGTCGGCATCCCCGGCGCACCAGCGCGCATCGCCGAGGTGGTCGTGGACCTCGGCACCGGCGGCGCCCGGGCTCTTCTCGATCGCGCGGGAGATGAGCGTCACCGCGCCCGGGCCCTCGGGGCCGTCGGCGAACCGGCCCTGCGCGTAGCGCAGCCAGCCGAGCGTATCGAGCGAGGTGTGCTCGTCGGGCTTCAGTTCGACGGCGCGCTCGATGAGCGTGACGGTGCGTTCGCCGATCTCGCCGCGCGCCAGGCGCGCCCAGCCCAGGTTGTTGAGGAGGACGGTGCTGTCCGGTTCGACGGCGAGGCCCGCTTCCAGGACGCGCTCGCTGCCGGAAGCGTCGCCCAATAGCTCGAAGATGCCGGCCACCGCGACGAAGTCGCTGGCGTCGCCGTCGGCCTCGCCGAAGGCGCGGTGCCCGGCGCTGCGCAGCTGGGCGGCAAGCGACATGGCCGCGTCGGCGCGGCCGCCGACGGCACCGTCGCAGGCGACCGCGGCGCGCGCAAGCAGGCTGAGCTCCTGGTCGGAGAGGCCCGCGGGATCCTCAAGCCGCGCGCGCAGGAACTCGGCCGCGGCGCGCGGCGCACCCTGCGCAAGGAGGAAGTCGGCCGACGCACGCCATCGTTCGGCGGGCGAGCGCAGGGCGTCCAGGTCGGCGGCCTCGGAGGCGATGGTGCGCACCGCGCGATCGGCCTGCGCGGGCGTGATGCCCGGCTCGGTGGCCACGCCCAGGCACTCGAAGGCGTAGAACTCGAGCGACTCGTCCGGGTCGGTGAGCACCGCGTCGCGCGCCACGTCGCGCAGGATGGTGCTGCGGGCGGGAAGTGCGGCGGGCAGGCGACGCGCGAGGTCGAGCGCCGTGGCGCGCATCGAGCTTGGGGGCGGGAAGGCGCTTTCGGCAAAGCGCGCGAGCGCGTCGGCTGCGGCGGGCGGGTTCCCCGACTGCAGCTCGACCGCGGCTTCCTCGAGCGAGCGGCGCGGGCCGGTGGGAAGCGACGCCACGCGCTGGCGTGCGGCGGCCAGTGCCTCGGCGGTGCGTCCGGCCGCGCGCAGGAGTTCCTCGCGACCGGGAAGGAGCAGCGTGTCATCCGGGTCGGCGGCGAGGCGTTCGTCGATGCGCGCGAGCGCGTCGGCGGCGGCGCCGCCAGAGATCGCGGCGCGCACGTAGGCGCGCCAGGCGAGCAGGTCGTTCGGGCGACGGGCGAGTTCGCCGTCGACCCAGTCGGACGTGGCGCGCGGGCCGTCGGTGCGCGGCAGGATGCGAAGCAGGAGGTCGATCGACCCGGCATCGAACGGCGCGGTGGCGCGCGCCATCATCAGCTCGCCGACGGCGGCTTGCGGATTGCCCATCGAGAGCGCGGCCTCGGCACGGCCGCGCGGCGACCCTTCGGGCGCGCGGCCATCGACCGTGGCGCGTGCCTCGGCAAGCGATGTGCGCGCGACGAGCCCCGCATCGCCCGCGGGAAGGCCGCGCAGTTCCGCACGCGCGATCGACTGCTGCGCCTCGATGGCGGCGCCGGTGTCCGCGAAGGCGCGCGCGAGCGAGGCATGCCAGGCGCCCGACATCTCCAGGGCACCCGGCGCATCGGCCGCCGCACGCGCCACGAGCGACGGATCGCCGGCGGCGACGGCCGCGAGCAGCATGGCCTCGAGCGCGGCGCGCTGCACGGCGGGCTGCGTGGCGGCGTCGAGTGCGTCCTCGGCGCGGCGCCAGGCGTCGCCGGAACCGTTGCAGGCGGCCATCACGCCCGCGGAGAGCGGTGCGCGGAACGGCGAATCGCCGAGTGCCTCCAGCTGTGTGCGCAACGTGCGCAGGTCGCGCGCGGTGGCGACGAGCGAGCGGCACACGTCGCGCAACGCGTCGGGCCGCGCCTGCACGATGGCGAGCGCACGCACCGCGGCGCGATCGCCGGCGGCGGCGAAGGCGGTCGCAAGCGACGTGGGGTCGAGTGCACCGGCGTCGACGGCGTCGTCGATGGCCTGACGGCCGCCTTCGACATCGCCCGCGGCGATCAGGAGCCGCGCGATGCGCGCGCGGCGCTCGGCGGGCGCGGACTGCTCGCCGAAGCGGCCGGGGCCCGCGGAGTACGCAGCCATCGAAAGCGACTCGGCCGAGGGCCGGTCGCCGCCCACGGCCCCGAGCAGCCACTCGACGAGCACCGTGAGTTCCTCGTCGCGCCACGGGGCTTCCGCAAGCAGCGCACCCACCGTGCGACGCGCGCCCACGTCGTCGCCGGAGAGCAGCTGCCCGTAGGCCAGGAGCGCCACCGTGCCGGCATCCGGCACCAGCGCGGCGCTCAGGGACAGGAGGTCCAGCGCCTCGTCCACCCGGCGCACGCGGAAGGCCGCTTCGCCCGCATCGCGCGCGAGCGCCGCCTGCGCGCGGCTGCGCACGTTGGCCACGGCGCCGCCATCGGGCTCGGCACCGGCGAGCGCGCCGGCACTCACCTCAAGCCCCGCCTCGTCGAACCCCAGGCGCAGCATGCACCGCGCGAGCGCGCTGCCGATCGTGAGCCGCGCATCCGGCGACATGCCGTCGAACCCGGTGGACTCGAACGTCTTCCACGCGCGCCCGAGGAGCGCGGCCCCGCGCGCCAGGCGCCCGGCATCGATGCTGGCAAGCCCGATCGCCACCTGCGCACGCGGGTCGTCGGGCGCGAGCGCAAGCGCCGCTTCCCACTCGGCCACCGAGCGGCGCGGGTCGCCGCCCGCAAGCGCCAGTTCCGCGCGCGCCGAGCGCAGCACGGCGGAGGCGGGGTCCAGGCGCAGCGCGGCGTCGATGTCCTCGGCGGCGCGCGAGGGCTGGCCGTCGAGTGCGCGCTGGCGGCCGCGCACGTAGCGGCGCACGGCCACCGTCTCGGCGGCGCTGCCGGGGGCGGGCCGCTGCACGGGCGCGACGGAGAGGCGTTCGGGTTCGCCGATCGCGGCGAGCGCGGCGTCGAAGGGGACGGGCGGGCGTTCCACCGGGCGCACGCGCGCGGCGGGCACCCCGGGGGGCGGCACGACGGAGGCGCGCGCCGCGTCCTGCGCGGGATGCACGGCATGCGCCACCGCCGCCTGCGCGGCCGCGGCGAAGGCCACGAGCGCGACGGCGACGGCGCGCCGCACGATCACTTGCGCTTCTTCGCGACCTTGGCGGGCTTTCCGGCCCTGGCGGGCTTCGCGGACTTGGCGGGCTTCGCGGCCTTGGCAGCCTTGCCGGCCTTGGCGCTCTTGACGGCCGTGGCACCCTTCGATGCCTTCGGCTTCGCGGCGGCGGCGCGCTCGCGCGCCTCCTTCGCCTTGAGGGCGGCCTTCTCGCGGCGCATCTCCTCGCGACGCGCGGCGCGTTCGGCCAGCAGCGCGGCGCGCTCGGCGGCAAGCTGCGCCTCGACGAGCGCCCTCGCGGCGGCGCGGGCCTCCTCGATCGGCTTCGGGGGCGCGAGTTCCGCGGGCTTCGTGGCGGCCTTCGGGAGCTTCGGCGGGTTGGTCTCCCACATGTGGTCGACCGCGGCCACCAGCGCACGGTGCGCCTCGCGGGCCTCCTCGGCCTTCACGTGGCGGGTCACCCAGCCGCTGGCGTCGACCAGGCTGGTGCCGGCGGGCAGCGCGCCGACCTGCACCAGCATCTGCAGGCCGAACTCCTCGACCGGCACCGAGTGGAAGTCGACGCCCACGAGCAGCACGCGGTTGGCGACGAAGGGGATCATCCCCGGCAGCGTCTCCATGTAGTTCACCGCGTCGCGCTTCATGAGCGTGCGCAGGCGCTCGAGCGACACCTTGTGCTCGCGGCGGAAGATGCCGTTCATCGCGTCGCGCATGCGCGAGACGCGGTCGGCCGCGCGCCAGTGCCTGTGGCCGATGACGTCGACGATGTCCGACACCAGGCTCACGCGCAGGTCGTTCCAGTCGAAGAACGCGGCCTTCAGGCGCTTCAGCGCGCCGATGGCGTCCGACGACGGCGCCTGCCACAGCATGTAGGTCTGGACGAAGAGGTCGACCAGGTCCATGCCCGCGGGCTCGAGGGTGGACTGCAGGGCATTGCCGGCCGGCACGTGCTTGCGCAGGAACGACGCGAGCTTCGCGGGATTCGTGGCTTCGGTCTTGGCGCTCATGGATGGGGGCTCAGGGGTTCGGTTCGTCGTCGTCGGTCTTCTCGGTGGCCGCGCGGACGGCGGCATCGAGCGCGGCGGCGCGCTTCAGCGATTCATCGAGCTCGAAGCGCAGGCGCGGGACGTGGCGCAGGCGCGCCCCTTCCTGCACCGCGCGCCGGAAGTGGGCGGAGGCGTGCGACAGGCCCTGCACCGTGAGCGGGCCGAGCTCGCCCGGGAGCACCGAGACGCGCACGGTGGCGTCCTCGAGGTCCTGGGAGAGGTCGACGCCCAGCACGGTCACCAGCCCACGCACGCGCGGGTCGGCGATGCCGCGCTGGATCTCGCCCTGCACGATGCGCTGCAGGAGCGAGGCCACCTGCGCCGCCCGGTGGCCGGGGGCGCGGCCACCCGCGTCGCGGCGGCCCGGGGATCGGTGGTCGCTGGATCGATGCATGGATCGGGTGAAGCGTCAGTCCTTCTTGGCGCCCGTGGCCGCGAGGCCGCGCTGCACCTTGATGGTCTTGTAGCACTCGAGCACGTCGCCGACCTTGATGTCGTCGTAGCCGTCGATCTTCATGCCGCACTCGTTGCCGGAACGGACTTCCTTGGCGTCGTCCTTGAAGCGCTTGAGCTGCTCCAGGCGGCGGTCCTTCTCGATGACGATGCCGCCGCGCGTGACGCGGATCTGCGCGTTGCGCTCGACGGTGCCGTCGGTGACGTAGCAGCCCGCCACGGCGCCGACCTTCGAGATGCGGAAGACCTCGCGGACCTCGGCGTGGCCGAGGACCTCGAGCTTGAGCTCGGGCTCGAGCAGGCCGGAGGCGGCCTTGGTGACGTCGTCGGTCAGGTCGTAGATCACCTCGTAGAGGCGCATCTCCACGCCCTTCGCCTCGGCGAGCGAGCGCGCCTTGGAGTTGGACGTGACGTTGAAGCCGACCACGATCGCCTTGGTGGCCTCGGCGAGGGCGACGTCGCTCTCGTTGATGCCGCCCACGGCGCAGTGCTTGACGCTGACCGCGACCTCCTCGGTGCGGATCTTCGAGAGCACCGCCTTGAGGGTCTCCACGGAGCCCTGCACGTCGGCCTTGACGACCAGCGGCAGCTCCTTGACGCCCGCCTTGCCCATGTGCTCGAAGATGTTGTCGAGCGTGATCTTCGGGGCGGCCAGCTCGCGCTCGCGCTCGATGCGCCGGCGCTCGAGCGCGGCCTCCTCGGCCTCCTTCAGGCTCTTCACGCAGTAGAACTTGTCGCCCGCGTCCGGCAGGATGTCCGGGCCCGAGATCGCCACCGGCGTGGACGGCCCGGCCTCGTCGACGCGCTGGCCGCGGTCGTTGACGAGGTCGCGCACGCGCCCGAAGGCGCGTCCGACCACGATGAAGTCGCCCTTCCTCAGGCGGCCCTCCTGGACGATGATGCGCGCGACGGTGCCGCGGCCTTCCTCGACCTGGGCCTCCAGGCAGGTGCCCTGGGCCAGGCCAGAGGCGTCGGCCTTCAGGTCGCGCAGGTCGGCCACGTAGTCGAGCATCTCCAGCAGTTCCTGGATGCCCGTGCCCTTCACGGCGCTGACCTTCATCACTTCGGCGTCGCCGCCCCACTCCACCGGGTTCAGGCCGTGCTCGGCGAGCTGGCCGTAGATCCGCTGGATGTTGTTGGCGGTTGCCTCGGGCTTGTCGATCTTGTTGAGCGCCACGACGATCGGCACGCCAGCGGCCTGCGCGTGGTTCAGGGCCTCGACCGTCTGCGGCTTGACGCCGTCATCGGCAGCCACGACGAGCACAGCGATGTCGGTGACCTGGGCGCCGCGGGCACGCATGGCGGTGAACGCCTCGTGGCCGGGGGTGTCGATGAAGGTGATCACCCGCTCCTTCTCGCCCGCCTTCACCGGCAGCTGGAAGGCGCTGGTGGCCTGCGTGATGCCGCCGGCCTCGCCCGCGGCGACGGTGGTGTTGCGGATGCGGTCGAGCAGGCTGGTCTTGCCGTGGTCGACGTGGCCCAGGATGGTGACCACCGGCGGCCGCGCGCGCTCGTCGGCGCGGGTGCGGGCGGAGAAGCGCTCCTCGATGATCTCGGCGGCCGACTTCGCCTGCTCGACGACGAGCTCGATGTCGTGCTCCATCATGATCTCGACGGCCATCTCGGTGTCGATCGTGCTGTTGATCGTGGCCACCTTGCCGGCGAGCATCATCTTCTTGAGGATCTCGCCCGCCTTGATGCCGCTCTGCTCGGAGAGCTCCTTGATGGAGATCGGCTCGGTGACGTGCACGGCGCTCGGCGCGCTCGGCTCGCGCCGTGCCTGCGCCGCGGCCCCGCCACGGGCCGCGGAGGCCTGCTTGTGGCGGCGCGACTTGATCCAGCCCGCGGACTGCGCAAGCCGTGCCTCGCGGTCGGCGATGTCCGTCTTCGAGCCGACGTCCGAGCCACGCGTGCCGTAGTCACGGCCGCGCGGGTCGGCCGCACGGCCGGTGCGGCTGGTGGGCGTGGTGGGACGCTGCCCGCCGCGCACACCGGCGCCGGCCCCGCCGCCGCCGAGGCGGTTGCCGAACGCGCCGCCCGGGGGGGCGGTGCGCGGGCGCGGCGTGGGGAGCACCTCGGGCTGCTCGACGCGGATCACCTTCGGGCCCGAGAGCGCGGTCTTCTGCGGCGTGAGCGTCTGGCCGACGGTCCGCACCACCTCGGGGCGGCGCGGCACGTTCATCGTCGGCGGCGCGGTGGCCGGCTGGATGGTGTGCTTGACCGGCGGCTTCGTGATGACGGTCGGCGGCGGCACCGCGGGCGCGGCGGGCTTCGCCGGGGCGGGCGCGGGCTTCGTCGAGCGGTGCGCCTTGCCGATGACGGCCGGGCTCTGCGGGGC
>JBJTJU010000032.1:0-4094 GCA_046096165.1 Phycisphaerales bacterium
CGGCGGGTCGATCCCCACGACGCGGATCGGCACGCCGTCGTTCGAGAGGACCTGCAGCTCGAACACCTGCGCCTTGTCGCCCTCGGACATCTCCCCGAGCATCGGCACCGCGATCACGCCCTCGTTCTGCGAGAACTCCGCACGCACGGCGCCGGCGAATCCCGCCTTGGTGGCGAACTCGACGCGCACCGAGCGCTCGCCGATCCCGCCGGGGTTCACGGTGAGCTCGAGGTCGCGCTCCTCGCCCGGCCCGATCGTGCGCTCGCCCAGGAGCTTGGCCGACAGGCATCCGCAGTTGGACGCGTAGGCCAGGATCTCCTGCGCGGCATCGGAGGTGTTGCGGACGCGGACGGTGCGCACCACCGGGTCGCCGCACGGCTTCACCGACCCGAACTTGACCACGCCCTCGACGCACTGGATGGGCAGCGACTGCAGGTAGGCGCTGCCCTTGGCCTGCGGCGCAAGCGGCGGCGGCGCGGCAGGCTTGCAGCCCTGCGGCGCCGCGGAGGCGGCCGCCATGGCCGCAAGGGCGAGCGTGCGGAGGATGGTGGGCCCGTGGTGATTCATGCGGCGCGGAATCGTACGCCCCTCACCCGGCCTCGGGTTCCCGCAGCGGCTCGATCCGGCGCAGCCGGCGAAGCTGCGGAACCTTCCACGCGACAAGTGCGGCGACGAGGATTGTCCCGATGCCGCCGCTCACGACGCTTGCCACGGGCCCGAAGAACCGGGACACCATCCCGCTCTCGAAGCCGCCGAGCTCGTTCGAGCACTCGATGAACATGGTGTTCACCGCGCCCACGCGGCCGCGCAGGGCGTTGGGCGTGCGCATCTGGACCAGCACGTGCCGGATGACCACGCTGATGTTGTCGGCCGCGCCGGCGACGGCGAGCGCGAGCACCGAGAGCCACGGCGCGGTCGACAGCCCGAAGACGATCGTCGCCGCGGCGAATGCGCACACGCTCCAGAAGAGCGCCGGACCCGCGCGGCGGAAGTCCGGGCGGAAGGCGAGCCACGCCGCCATCGCCAGCGCACCCAGGTAGGGTGACGCGCGCAGCACGCCCATCAGCTCGGGCCCGCCGCCCAGCACCTCGTCGGCGTACTGCGGAAGCAGCGCGGTCGCGCCGCCGAAGATCACCGCCAGCATGTCGAGGAGGATCGCCCCGAACACCGGCCGCTCGGTCCACATGTGCGAGAGCCCGGCAAGCATGGCGCGCACCGTGATGCCGCCCGCGCTCCGCGGCGCGGGGCCGGGGCGCGTGGTGGCCACGCATGCGGCGAAGACCGTGCACCCCACCGCGCTCACCAGGTAGACCGGCCACGTCGCCGGCAGGTGCGCGATCAGGACGCCCGCCGCGATCGGGCCCATCACGGCCGATGCCTGGAAGATGCCGCTCTGGTACGTCACCACGTTCTGGAAGATCGAGGGCGGCGCCAGGAGCGGCAGCAGGCCCTGCCGCGCGGGCCCGTTGAAGGCGCGCACCACCGCGCTTGCCGAGATGGCCACGTAGAACGCCCACACCGGAGCCTCGGCCGCCGACAGCACCGCGAAGGCGAGCGCGCACGCGGCGAACCCCGCCTGCGTCCACACCACGATCGACTTCCGGTCGCGTGCGTCGGCGACGTGTCCGGCGAAGAGGGCGAGCGCCACCACCGGCAGCGCGCGGCAGAGGCCGGAGATGCCCAGGGCCAGCGGGTCGTGCGTCCGCTCCCAGACCTCCCACGCGATCGCCGTGTTCATGACCGCCAGGCCCGAGCTCCCGCAGAGGAAGCCCGCGGCGAACCGGCGGTAGTCGGGCAGGCGCAGCGCCGCGTAGGGGTCGTGCCGCGGGGAGGCGGCGTGGTGCTCGGGCGCGTGCAAGCGCCCAAGCGTACCCGTGGCCCGGCCGCCACCGCATATCCTTCCTGCCCCGCGCGCGCGCGCGGGACGCACCCCGCACAGGACCACGACACATGCGCATCGCGCTCGCTTCCGGCGACGGCATCGGCCCCGAGATCATGGACGCCACCCTGACGCTTTTCCGCGCGGCGGGCGTCGAGCGGCACGTCGAGTTCGTGCCGGTGGAGATGGGCAAGTCCGTCTTCGGGCGCGGCAACACGCGCGGCATGACCGACGCGGCCGTGCGCACCGTGGAGGACTGCGGCATCCTGTTCAAGGGCCCGATGGAGACCCCCAAGGGCGGCGGCGGCAAGTCGATCAACGTCACCGCGCGCAAGATCTGGAGCGCCTTCGCCAACTACCGCCACTTCCGCTCGCTGCCCGGCGTGCAGACGCCCTTCTCGCACCTGGGGCTCGACTTCGCGATCGTGCGCGAGAACGTCGAGGACACCTACGGCGGCATCGAGCACCGCGTCTCCGACGACGTCATGGTGTGCAAGCGCATCATCTCGGCCCCGGGCTGCGACGAGGTGCTGCGCTTCGCCTTCGAGACCGCACGCAAGTCCGGGATCACCTCGATCCACTGCGGGCACAAGGCCAACATCATGAAGATGACCGACGGCCTGTTCCTGGAGCGCTTCCGGGCGCTGGCCGCGGAGTACCCCGGGATCGAGGCGGGCGACGTCATCGTCGACGCGCTGTGCATGAACCTGGTGATGAAGCCGCAGCAGTACCGGATGGTGGTGCTGCCCAACCTGCAGGGCGACATCGTCAGCGACCTGGCGGCCGGGCTGGTCGGCGGCCTGGGCTTCGCGCCGAGCGCCAACATCGGCAGCAACATCTCGATCTTCGAGGCCGTGCACGGCACCGCGCCGGACATCACCGGCAAGGGCATCGCCAACCCCACCGCGCTGGTGCTCTCCGGACTCATGATGCTGCGGCACGTGGGCCTCTCCGCGCAGGCGGCGACCATCGAGAACGCACTGCTGCGGGCCCTGGAGGAGGGCGTGCGCACGGGCGACTTCGGCGCCCGCGCCAAGCCCGTCCTGGGAACGACCGACTTCGTGGCGGGCATCGTCGCGCGCCTCGGGCAGGAGCCGCGCACCGTGAAGCCCGCGAACCCCGGCACCGGCGACCGCGTGACGTTCGCGCCGCCGCCGCGGCCGTCGGAGCCCACGGTGATGCACACCTTCCGCGACCTGCCGAAGCAGGTGGTGGGCGTCGACCTCTACGTCGACGGCACCCTGCCCGCGCGCGAGTCCGCGTCGCGCATGGAGCGCGTCTGCGAGGGCACGCCCTTCCGCACCGCGCTCATCTCCTGCCGCGGCACGCAGGTGTGGCCCACGGGATCGCCCTTCACCGAGTGCGTCGACTACTGGCGCATCCGCGTCGAGCTGCGCGACGGGGCGCACGCCGACCAGAAGGCGGCGCTCGCGCTGCTCGGGCGAGCGGCCGAGCACTTCACGGTGACCGAGTACACGCTGCTGCGCACCTACGACGGCGTGCGCGGCTACTCGATGGCCCAGGGCCAATGACCGACGGCCTCCGCCAGGGCCTGTCCGTCGCGCAGCGGGCGCAGGCGCGCCTGAGGCTCGGCGACGACTGGCAGCTGGTGGTGGCCGGGGCGGTGCTCGGCGTGGTGGTCGCCTTCGCGGCGCTCGCCTTCATCCTGCCGCTCCATGCGGCCGAACGCGCCCTGGAGCGCGTGCTGCACGGCAGCCGCGATGCCGCCACCCTCTTCGCCGCCTGCGCGCCGGTGGTGGGCGCCTGCCTCACGGTGGCCGTCTACGCGCTGTTCCCCATGCGCGCCCGCGGGCACGGGGTGACGCAGGTCCTCTACGCGGTGCACCGCTCGCAATCGCGGATCGAGCCGCTCGTCGGCGTGCGCCAATGGCTCGCCTCCACCTTCACCATCGCCAGCGGCGGCAGTGCCGGCCCCGAAGGCCCGATCGTCACGATCGGCGCCACCATCGGCTCGAACGCCGCGCGGCTCCTCGGGGCGCGCCGCAGCCGAGCAGCGTGGAGGTGGACGCGGGGCGGCGGCGGGGCTGTCGGCCGTGGTCGCGGCGGCGCGCACCGGGATCTTCGTCGTGGTCGAGGTGGTGCTGCGCGACTTCTCCGCGCGCCCGTTCGCGCCCGAGGTCGTCGCGTCGGTGATCTCATTCGCCACGGTGCAGTCGGTGCTCGGCCCCGCCGACTCGCTCTTCGGCGACGCCGC
>JBJTJU010000033.1:0-2407 GCA_046096165.1 Phycisphaerales bacterium
GTCTGCACGAACCCGCCCAGGTTCATGCGGAAGCGGCCGTCGGGGCTCGCCAGGAAGAAGCCGTCGTTCCAGCCGGCGGTCATGCCGCCGTCGCGGAGGCTCGCGCGCTGCTCGCTGTCGGCCAGCACGTCGCGCACCACCTCGCGGATCTGGGCGGCGCGCTGCTCGCCGAGCCATTCCTCGCCCTGCTGGCGGGTGAGGTCGGTGACCTTGCCCTCGAGTTCCTTGTTGCGCTCCTCCAGGACGTCCAGGCGCTTCAGGAGGTCGGAGACCGAGGGCTCCGGCCTGTCCAGGACGCCGCCACCCGCCGGTCCCGGCGCGTCCGCCGCCGCCTGCCCCACCGCCGCCGGCGCCGCGAGGGCCGCCACCGTCGCCGCGGCCACCCAGGCCGTCGCGGATGAGCATGGCAGGGAACGCATGGGCAGGGATCCTATCGATCCATTCATCGGCGCAGCCCGGGGCCATGCTGAAGCCCGAAGGCCCGAAAAGCACACCGGACCCGGCGCAAGGCCGGGTCCGGTGGAAGGTTCAGGTCAGGCTGGTCTGGCTGCTGCCGAGGTCCGATCCGAGGATCAGAACATCAGCTGGAGCTGGACGACCAGGCCGAAGTTGCTGCCGCCGGTGGGGATGCCGAAGCCTTCGTTCGGGTCGATCAAGCCGAACGATCCGCCGGCAGTGCTGTTGGAGCCCTGATCCCCGGCCGTGGTGGACACCGGGATCGTCGCCAGAACCGTGAACTTCATGTTGTTCTTGGCGAAGTACCAGTTGCCACCGACCTGGACGTAGTTGGAGGCCGTGGGCGGGCTGCTGCCCGGGTCGGAGCCGATGTTGTTGTAGTTCCACGCCGCGAAGATCTCGAGGTCTTCCGTGAGGAACGCGCCGCCCTGGAGGTTGAAGCCCCAGGTTGACTGCTCAGGGGTCGCGCCGAACGCGTACGAGTCCTGCCAGATCACCTGCGCGATGGCGTTGAAGCCACCGAACTTGGCGTTTGCGTCCACCGTGATGCCGACCGGGTGGTACCCGTACGGCGGGCGGCCGTTCTGCGCACGCGCGTTCTGCCAGAAGATGCCGGCGCCGGCGACGAGGCCGAATTCCTCGCCCTTGAAGCTCGACTCCTTGGAGAACTGGTCCCAGCTGCCGGCCATCTTGACCTCGGCGCGGCCGGTCAGGGCGACGCTCTGGTTGTTACTGTTGTCCCAGCTCTGGTCGAAAATGCCGCCCGGGGCATACGCGATGTTGTAGTAGCCGCCGGTCGCGCGGAACATGTCCTTCTCCCACTTGGCGGAGATGCCGACCTGCTGGCCGAGGCCGAAGGCGTACTCGAAGACCGAGTACTCGCCCATCTGCGTCATGCCGGCGTTGAACAGCTGGCTCTGCAGGGTGAAGGCGGCGTTCTGCTGGCCGACGGTCACGCTGAAGCCGTCGCCCATGTCCTTCGTGACCTGCGCGTACAGCAGGCGGAAGTAGGCGCTCTCGGTGACGTACGGATCGGTTTGCGAGTCAAAGGCCATACCCACCAGGTACTTCCAGCTCGGATCAACCACGTTGCCCGAGAAGAAGGCCTGCGTGCGGCGGTTCTCGAAGCCCCACTTGTTGTTGGTCGGCTGGTTGCCGGGAAAGAAGGGGATGCTCAAGGCGCCGTACCCATTGCCCCACGTGAAGCGAACCTGCTCCAGCGCGTTGACCTTCAGCTTGAAGTTGCCGTCGGCGCTGGACAGGAAGAACCCATTGTCGTAGCCCGAGGTCGCCGCGGCGCCCTGGAAGCTGGAACGGGTGCTCGAGTCCGCCAGGACGTCCTGCACAACGCCGCGGATCTGCTCAGCGCGCTGCTCGGTGAGCCACTGGTCGCCCTGCGCAGCCTTGAGGCTGGCGATCTCAGCCTTGAGCTGGTTGATCTGGGCGGTGGTGTCGTTGTTCGCCTCGGCGGCTCCGTAGCTCACTCCGGTGAGCGTGAGGGTCGAGCCCGCGAGGAGCCCAACAAACTTGGTCAGACTCATGTCGTTCGCTCCTTGTTTCGGGCCGGGGCTCTGACGATTGACCCACGGTCCCAGTCACGATTCCCGGCCCTTTGGCGCCCGCCGACGCGGCGGGCAAGGAAACGGGTTTCAACCGATATCGACCAACGGCGGTCGTTTGGTTGAGGGGCGGATCATAGCAACCCGCCCCGTGGCCGTGTGGATGCTGTCAAGCAATTCGTGCAAGGGGTCGGAAATCGGCGCGTCCGGTGGGCGCGAGCGCGGGCGCGAAAACGTGCGATTGAGACGTAAGTCTCTTCGCACCAGCGCTCTGCATTACATCTTGGCGGATTGCCGGGATTCGCCCCGCCGCGGTGCCGCCGGCGGCGCCTGCAACCACTCACGCGCCTGTCCCGCCGAGGCCACGCCGACCACCTCACGCGGCCCGCCGG
>JBJTJU010000034.1:0-22081 GCA_046096165.1 Phycisphaerales bacterium
GCCCGTGGGCCCGCCGGTGCCGACGCAGCCCGAGCGACCGGCCGACCCCGCAGGCTCCACGCCACCGACGCCGCCGACCGACGAGATCGTGCCGCCGAAGCCGCCCGAGCCGGCGCCCGCGCCGCTCCCCGAGCGCGGCCCCACGCTTCCCGCGCCGCCGCCTTCATTGGTGGGTGGAGGCTGGTTCGGCGGCGTGGCCAGCACCGAGCGGCCGCAGCAGGGCCCGAAGGACCAGGCGCCCGGCGAACTGGGCAAGGCCGGCGGAAGCGGCGCGTCCCCGGTGCCCGGCACCGGCGGCGAGGGCGCCCTGAGCGACCTCGAGAGCGCACCCACGAGCACGGTGAAGGTGGACCCGCGCCTCTGGAAGAACGGACGCCTGATCGCCGCGCGCGGCATCCAGCTGAAGCCGCGGCAGCCGCAGTTCACCAACCTGCAGCAGGTGAGCCAGCTGCCGTCCTGCCGCGCGCCCGTCGTGCAGCTCTTCTTCGACCGCACCGGCAAGTGCGTGAAGGCGATCATCCGACGGTCCTCGGGGGACCGCGACATCGACTTCACGATCGAGACCAGCCTCTACTTCTGGCGCGCCACCGGCAAGCAGATCGACGAGATCGAGGGCAAGGGCACCGTCAACGTGAGCCTCGAGCTCCTGCTGTGAGGCGCGCGCGCCACGCGTCGAGCGTGGCATGCTCGGTGAGGTCGTACCAGAGCGGCGTGACGGTGACCGTGCGCTCCAGGAGCGACTCGACGTCGGTGCCCTCGGCGGTGTGGAAGAACTCCATGCCGTTGCCGCTCGGCCAGTAGTAGGTGCGGCCGTCGGGCGCGGTGCGTCGCTCGTAGCCGTCGATCCCCGCGGCGACGTTCATGCTCACCACGCGGATCTCGGGCATCGGCGCGTCGGCCGACTCGGTGCGCGGGATGTTCACGTTCATCACGCGGTGCGCGTCGAGCGGGTGCTCGAGGATGCGGTCGATCGCCGCGCGCGCGATCTGCGCCCCGCGCGCGAAGTGCGTGCGGCCGCGGTCCCCCAGGTGCAGGCTCACCGCGATCGCCGGCACGCCGAGGAACGCGCCCTCGACCGCCGCGGCCACGGTGCCCGAGTAGATGACGTTGATGCCCACGTTGGCGCCGGCGTTCATGCCGCTCACCACCAGGTCCGGGCGCGCGCCGGCGCCATACCACTCGGGCCACAGGGCGCGCATGCCGAGCTTGACGCAGTCGGCGGGCCGGCCCTCGACCGCCACCCCGCGCATGCGCGCGTTCACCTCCACCTCGCGCACCATGAGCGGATGGTGGAAGGTGATGCCGTGGCTCGAGGCGCTCTGCACGTCGGCGGGCGCGACGACGCGGATCTCGCCGAGGCCCTGCAGCGCGTCGAAGAGCGCCACGATGCCGGGGGCGGTGATGCCGTCGTCGTTGGTGAGGAGGATTCGCATGATGTGGTTCAGGCCTCGTTCGGCTCGAGCACGTAGGAGCGCCCGCCCCAGCGGATGGGGACGCGATTTCGCAGGTCACGTGCGCCTGCAAGCAGGATGCGCGCGACGGCGACCGTCGCCACCGGGAAGAGGACGCTCGCCCACACCGGGAATCGGCCGAGCCGGTAGGCGACGGCGACGACGCAGAGGCGCAGCACGGCGGCGACGGCGGCGACCAGCACCGCAAGCTTCGCGAGGATCATCGCGCCCTCGTCCACCGAGGCGTCGGGCGCAAGCACCGCGGCCAGCGCAAGCGCGAGCGACGCGGTGCGCACCGCCGGCAGCACCGCACCGATCGCCGCGATCTGCCACGCCTGCTCGGCAAGGCGCCGCGGGTTGCGCGTGCACGACTCGATGAAGATCCGCTTCCAACCCTCGCGGAAGGCGGGCCACGCGTCGTACATGGCCACGGTCAGCATGCCGTCGGCGATGGCGGAGTCCTGGCGCATCCTCATGCGGCGCATGCCGCGCGCGAACGCCAGGTCCTCCAGCAGGTCGTCCTTCACGGCGGCGTGCCCGCCGAAGGCCTCGTAGGCACGGCGCTCGAAGAGCATGAACTGCCCGTTGGCGAAGGGACGCCGCCCGAGCGTGCCGTCGATCCGCCGCATCGGGAAGAGCTTCAGCATCACGATGGCCGTCACCGGCTGCACCACCTGCTCGAACCACCGCTCCTGCCGCGGCGAGCTCCAGAGGCTGAGCATGTCGAGCCGGCGCGCGCGCATCATGCCCACCGAGGCACGCACGAGCTGCGGGTCGAAGCGCGTGTCGGCGTCGGCGAAGAGGACCAGCTCGCCCGTGGCCCGCGCCGCGCCCACGCGGGCGGCATTGCACTTGCCGGCCCAGTCGGGCGGGCAGTCGCGGTTCACCTCGATGCGGAGCCGCGGGTCGGCCGCCGCGATCGGGGCGAGCGCCGCCTCGGTGCCGTCGGTGCAGCGGTCGAGGACGAACACCACCTCGAGGTCGGGCCAGTCGGAGGCCAGGATGCTGCGGGCGCAGCCGGCGGCGACGCGTTCCTCGTCGTGCGCGGGCACCACCACCGAGACGCGCGGGAACGACGCGGGCGGCGTCCGCAGGCCGTCGCGCACCACCGGGCTGCGGCGCCATTCCTTCCACGCGCGCACGCCGAAGAGCGGCCACGCCACGCACTCGGCCACGGACGCGGCCGACAGCACGAGCGCCAGGACGATCACGGTGTGCATCTGCACGCGGGGCGCGCAAGGCTACCCCGGCGCGGATGCCCGCGACGCGACTAGGATCCGCGCGCTTGGGCGTCTACACACGGCTCCTCGTCCACCGCTACCTCACCACGCGGATCATCCCGCTGATCGCGGTGGGCGCCGTGGCGCTCTGCGTGGCGCTCGTGGTGATCGTGGTGAGCGTCATGAGCGGGTTCCTGGAGAACCTGCGCAACTCGGGGCGCACGCTCATGGGCGACGTGGTGGTGAGCCGCCCGGTGCAGGGCATCCCCGACTACCAGGAGCTGGTGGCCGACATCGAGCGGCTGCCGGGTGCCGCGGCCGCGTCGCCGCTCGTCGACACCTACGGCCTGGTGCGCATGCCCTACCCCGACGGCCCGAACAAGGACGTGGTCACGGCGCAGGTGTGGGCCATCGAGCCCGGGAGCTTCGCGAAGGTCACCGAGTTCGACCGCACCATCTGGTGGCGGCCCGCGGAAAGCGCCGAGGGGGCGCTGCGCATGGGCTCGGACGACCCGCGCCGCGTGATCGACGACCGCCCGCTGCGCGAGGCGCGGGCCATGCGCGAGGAGGCGACCGGCAGGCCCGGCGCGCTGCTCGGCATGCGTGTCTCGGTGGTGAACGAGCGCGAGCGCGACGGCGGCTACCGCCGGCGCAACGCGCGCTGGTGGATGCCGCAGCACGAGATCGGCGTCACGCTGGTGCCGATCAGCGAGCGCGGCACCGTGTCGCAGTCCAACAGCCGCAACTTCAAGGTCGTCAACGAGGTGATGTCGGGCGTGTTCCAGGTGGACCGCAACCGGGTCTTCATCCCGCTGCGCGAGGGCCAGGAGATGCTGCGCCTCGACGAGGCGCCGATCGTCGACACCACCGCCGAGCCCGGCGCCGACGGCAACTACCCGGTGATCGGCGTCTCGCCCGCGCGCGCGACGCAGGTCCTGGTGCGCGCGAAGGACGGCGTCTCGCCGCAGGAGCTGAAGGCGCAGGTGACCGAGGCGTACGAGCAGTTCTGGAAGCGCCGCAGCTCGACCGGCGACGCGCGCACCAAGCCGCCGCCGCCCGAGAGCGTGTCGGTGCTGACCTGGGAGGAACGCCTGCGCGACCTGATCGCGCCGGTCGAGAAGGAGCGGCAGATGATGCGCATCCTCTTCTCGATCACCTACCTGGTGTGCGCGGGGCTCATCCTCTCGATCTTCTGGTCGATCGTCAGCGAGAAGACGCGCGACGTCGGCATCCTGCGCGCGATCGGCGCCAGCCGCATGGGCGTGCTGTGGATCTTCCTGCGCTACGGGCTGGTGATCGGGATCGCCGGCTCGGCGGTCGGAACGCTGCTCGCATGGGCGGTGATCAGCAACATCAACGACATCCACCTGGCGCTCGGCGAGGATGCGCCCGCGTGGCTGTGGGCGTCGTTCTTCCTGCTCGCGGCGGGCGCCCTCGGCGGCACCGTGCGCGCGGTGGCCCGCGGGCGGGCGCTCGGCATGCTGCTCTGGAGCGTGGCGACGCTGGCGCTCGCCGGGATCGGCACGGGGCTCATGCTCCACCGCGGCTTCCTGATCTGGGACCCGGCCGTCTACTACTTCGCCACCATCCCCAGCCAGATGGACTGGCAGAACGCATGGATGACCTGCGTCGGCGCCATCGTCTTCAGCGTGCTGGGCGCCGCGGTGCCCGCCGCGCGCGCCGCGGACATCGACCCGGTGCGGGCCCTGCGCTACGAGTGACCCGATGAACGTCCACGCCCACGAGCCCACGCGAGTGCCCGGTGCCGAGGACGGTGCGTCGCTGCCGATCCTGGAGGCCGAGTCGGTCGAGCGCACCTACCGGATGGGCCGCGTGGCGGTGCAGGTCCTCAAGGGCGCGTCGATCTCGGTGCGCCCGGGCGAGTGGGTGGCGATCCTCGGCTCGAGCGGCAGCGGCAAGAGCACCCTGCTCCACCTCCTCGGCGGCCTCGACCGGCCCGATGCCGGCACCGTGCGCTTCCGCGGCAGCTCCGTGAGCCAGTTCTCGAGCGGCGCGCTCGACCGCTTCCGCAACGAGCACGTCGGCTTCGTCTTCCAGTTCTATCACCTGCTTCCCGAGCTGAACGTCCTGGAGAACACCATGCTGCCGGCGACGGTGGGCGTGGGGCGGCTGGAGTGGTCGGCGCGCAAGCAGGAGATCCGCGAGCGCGCGCGCGCACTGCTCGACCGCTTCGGGCTCTCGCACCGCGTGCGACACCGGCCGGCGGAACTCTCTGGCGGCGAGCGCCAGCGCGTGGCCATCGCGCGCGCCCTGATGCGCCGGCCCGAGGTGCTGCTTGCCGACGAGCCCACCGGGAACCTCGACGCCAAGACCGGCGGCTCGATCCTCGACATGATCGCCGAGCAGCACCGCAACGGGCTCAGCGTCGTGATGGTGACCCACGACCAGTGGATCGCCTCGCGCGCGGACCGCGTGGTGCACCTCGTGGACGGGCGGGTGGCCGACCGCGGGGACGACCACGCGACGCATCCGGCATAGACTTCCCGTCCCATGGCCGGCGGCAGGCAATTCCCACCCGGATGGACGTGCGGCGCACGGCGTGCGGTCGCGGCGTCCGCGACGGCGGCCACGGTGCTTGCCGGCATGGCCGGCACGGGCTGCACGCGCGACCCCTACGACGACCTGGTCTGGTACTACAGGCCGCAGCCGGGGTCGATCATCGTGCCGCACGAGCAGCGCGGCCCGCGGCAGCTGGCGATGTTCCACGGCTCGGACGGTGCGCCGCTCGACTGGAACGCGCTCTGGAACGGCATGCGCTGGGCGGACATCGTGATCGTCGGCGAGCAGCACGACGACGCCAATGCGCACCGCGTGCAGCTGGCGATCTGGGAGGAGGCCGTCGCGGCCTGGCCCGGGTCGGTGGTGTCGCTGGAGATGCTGGAGCGCAACGAGCAGGCGACGGTCGACGAGTACCTCGCCGGCACGATCGACCAGGCGACGTTCGTCGAGCGGACGGGTTCGCGCGACTGGGCGGCCAAGGACACGTGGGACGACTTCTACCAGCCGGTCATCGACACGGCGAAGCGCGCCAACGCGCGCGTGATCGCGGCCAACGCGCCGCGCGACTACGTGAAGCGCGCGCGCACCGAGGGCTACGAGGCGCTCGCGGCGCTGCCCGGGGAGGAGCGCGCGCTCTTCGCGCTGCCCAAGGACGACGCGCCGGACACCTACCGCGCGCGCTTCCGCGACTTCATGTCGGGCGGCGGCGAGCGCGAGGTGGACGAGGCGCGCCTGGAAGAGGTGCTGCGCTCGCAGCGGCTCTGGGACGCGACGATGGCCGATTCCATCGCCACGGCGTGGAAGGACATGCCCCGCGGCGCCAAGCTGGTGCACCTGGTGGGCCAGTTCCACTCCGAATACGACGGCGGGCTGGTGAGCGAGATCCGGGCGCGCGCGCCGTGGGCGCGCATCCTGACCGTCACCGTGCAGCAGGGCACCGCGTACGAGCTGCGCGCCGAGGACGCCGGCAAGGCGGACGTGGTGGTCTACGGAACGACCAAGAACCCGGTCTGGCGCAGCTTCAACGCCGCGCCGATCGTGCCCGAGACGACGGCGGCCCCGGTGCGCGAGGAAGAGATGCCCACGTGGGGCTTCGCGTACTGACGGGGGTGCGCGCGGCGCACGCCGCACGCCGGGCGGATCGCCCGCGGGTCACTTCCCGGTGAGCTTGGCGAGGTCGGCCTGGCTGTCGACGACCTTGAAGAGCTTGTCCATCTTCATCATGGCCATCAGGCTCTTCAGGTCCTTGTTGAGCCCGTAGAGGACGGGCTGCGCACCGACCGCCGCGGCCGCGTTGCGGGCGCCGATGAACATCGACAGGCCCATGGAGCTCATGAAGGAGACGCTCGAGAGGTCCATCACCAGGAACTTGATGGTCTTGAGCTTCAGGTAGGGCGAGATGTCCTCCTGGATGATCGGCGTCTCGCGCTGGCCGATGTTCGGGCCGGCGAACTTGATCTCGACCACCGGGCCGTCCCAGGCGACCTCGACGAGCGGCGTCTTCTTCCTGTTGGGAGGGAGTTCCATGTCGACGGATTTATACCACCCGGGAAGGTTCCCCGTTCACTCGCCCCGCATGATGCCGGGCACCAGCAACCCGCGCAGCTCCATGCGGCCCGGGGCGCCGCGCAGCCACGCGATCGACCCCTTGCGCATCGAGATGCGGGCCTCGGCACCGGCGCCGCAGAGCTCGGCGACCAGCAGCCCGAGCACGGGCTCGTGCCCAACGAGCGCCAGGCGCGCGTCCTCGGGCTGCTCGCGCACCAGCGCGGCGACGGTGGGGACGGCGCGCGGGTCGCTCGTCTCGAGCAGCTTGGTGCGCGCGGGCTTCGGCCAGCCGGCGTTGGCGCGCAGGATGCGCGCGGTGTCCCAGGCGCGGGTCCAGCCGCTGGCGAGGACCAGGTCGACGTCGGGCTTCCACCGGCGCATGCGGCGCGCGAGGCGCTCGAAGTCGCGGGCGCCGTCGCGCGTGAGCGGGCGGAGCGCGTCGTCCGGCCAGCGCTCGGCATCGGGTTCCTCCGCGCGCGCGTGCCGGATGACGAAGAGTTCCATGCATGCATGGTAGTGTCACGGCATGGTCGAGGGATCGATCGCGATCGAGAACGCGCGCATCGTGACGTGCGTGCCGCCGGCGGGCGGCGGCGCGCTGCGCGGCGAGGCGATGCGCTCGCTGCGCGTCGTCGAGCGCGGCCACGTGGTGGTGGAGCGCGGCATGGTGGCGGCGGTCGGCGACGGCCCGGCCGCCTCGCGCGCGGTGTCGATGCGCATCGATGCGCGCGGGCGCGTGCTGATGCCGGCGCTCGTCGACTGCCACACGCACGCGTGCTGGGCGGGCGACCGCTGGCAGGAGTGGGAACTGAAGCGCGCGGGGGCGTCCTACCTCGACATCCTGAAGGCGGGCGGGGGCATCCTGTCGACGGTGGCCGCGGTGCGCGCCGCACCGCGCGAGGCGCTCGCCTCGCGCCTGGCCGAGCGGCTGGCGGAGATGCGCGCGGTGGGCACCGGTGCGGTCGAGGTGAAGACCGGCTACGGGCTGGACGCGGCGACGGAACTCAAGATGCTGGAGGCGATCCTCGCGGTGCAGGCGGTGTGGCCGGCGCCGCTGGTGCCGACCTTGCTCCTGGGCCACGCGCTCGACCGCGACAATCCGCGGCAGCTCGAGGACATGTGCGCCGCGCTCGAGCGCGCGTCCGACCTGGCGCCGGGCGCCGCGGTCGACGCCTACTGCGAGGAGGGCGCGTGGACGGTGGCGATGTGCCGCACGCTCTTCGAGAAGGCCAAGCGCCTCGGCGTGCCGGTGCGCGTGCACGCGGACCAGTTCAACCCGCTGGGGGCGCTCGAGCTTGCGATCGAGTTCGGGGCGCGCAGCGTCGACCACCTTGAGGCGAGCACGCCGGGAGGGATCGCGGCGCTGGCGGCCAGCCGGTCGATCGGCGTGGCGCTCCCGGTGTGCGGGTTCGCGCTCGACGGTCGCTACGCGGACGGGCGTGCGCTGATCGACCGCGGCGGGGCGCTTGCCGTGGCGAGCAACTGGAACCCCGGCAGCGCACCGAGCCCGAGCGTCGCGTTCGCCGCAGCGCTCGCCGGACGGCACATGAAGCTGACGGCGGCCGAGGCGATCTGCGCGGTCACGCACAACGCCGCATGCGTGCTGGGGCTCGAGCGCCAGTGCGGCTCGATCGCGCCGGGCATGCGCGGCGACCTGATCGTGCTGCCCCACCGCGACGAGCGCGCGCTGGTGCACGAGGTGGCGGGCCCCGGCCCGGACCTCTCGATCCTGGCCGGCGACCTGCACGTCCGCGTCGCGTGAGGCCGATACGATCCTCCGTCCCGTGCTGGTCACGAACCCGAAGGACATCGCCCATGCGGAGGCCGCGGCCGAGCGCGTCGTCGAGACGCACCGCCGGCTGGTGAAGTTCCTGCGCACCGGGCTGACGCTCGCCGAGATCGACTCGTTCGTGGGTGCGACGCTCGCGGACCTCGGGTGCAAGAGCTGCTTCCTGGGCTACCAGGTGCGCGGCCACCCGCCCTACCCAAGCCATGCATGCCTCAGCCCCAACGACTGCGTCGTCCACGGCACGCACGTGATGACGCGCGACCCGGTGCGCACGGGCGACCTGCTCTCTATCGACATCGGCGTCCGCCACGAGGGATGGATCGGCGATGCCGCGTGGACCTACTCCTTCGGCGAGCCCGACAAGCTGACACGCGCCCTGATGGAGAGCGGCAAGGAGAGCCTGCGCCGCGGCATCGCGGCCATGCAGCCGCAGCGGCCGCTCATCGACTGGGCGAAGGCCGTGCAGGGACACGTCGAGCGCGAGTGCGGCTTCCACTTGGTGCGCGGGCTGGGAGGGCACGGCATCGGCCGCAGCCTGCACGGACCGCCGTTCGTCGCGAACGTGGTGCCGAGCTACCCCGGCGAGTGGAGCGACGCCTGGAAGCCGTGGGTGCCCGGCATGCTGGTGGCCGTCGAGCCCATGATCGCGATCGGCACCACCGAGACGCGCACCACGGGCCGCGACTGGCCCATCTGGACCGCCGACGGCACGCTTGCCGTGCACTACGAGGCCGACGTCCTGATCACGGCCGAGGGGCCGCGCAACCTGACCGCGGGATTGTTCGACTTGCCGGACGTGATCGCGGGGTGAGGCGGGCGCGGGCGGTGCATGCACCGCCCCACGCGCCCGTCAGCGCCGGCGGCGAGATGGTGCCCAGAGGCCCGCAAGCGCACCGACCACCAGTGCCCCCGGGGACGGGACCAGGGCGAAGGCGTTGTTCGCGGAATTCGCGCCCAGGACGGTCCAGGAGCTGGCCGAGTTGTTGTAGCCCAGCGCGCCATCAAGCGAGTACCCGTTGTAGGCGGTGGGCAGGAGCGTCGTCGGCCGCATGTTTGCCCACTTGAACGCGTTCGGCGAGGTGCTGGTGACCGAGAGCTGGAATGCGTACTGCGTGTTCGCGGACAGCACGAACGGCAGCAGGAACTCCGCCCACGTCTGGGTCGCCGTCAGTGTGCCGGAGTATGTCGCGCCCACCAGTTCCACCGATGGGACGCCGCCCGAGACGGACCAGATGCCCGCACGGGCCTCAATCGCAGACGGATAGGCGCTGTTGGCGCTGTTGAGCAGTACGCGCGCCGATTGAACGGTGAAGAGGCTGGTGGGCCCGGATGCCGGCGTGGTGAACAGGTAGGCCTTGCGGTCACCGTCCTGCGTCGGGTTGTCGGTGGAGTTGGTCAGTAGCGAGCCCCCGCTCGAGTACTCGGCGGAGTACCCGTTCATGATGTCCGGCACCGCGAGCGCCGAAGGCGCCGCGAGCAATGCAGTCGCGATGGCCGGCGCGGCGGGCCGGCAACGGGGCAGGATGGGCATGCTGGATCGTCCTTGGGGGAGCACACCTCCGGCCTCGCGCACGCACGCGACGCCGACCATGGGGAAACGCAATCCGCGCCCCCAAACCATCACGGAATCCGGCAAAGTGGCGCAGATAACCGCCGTGGGCGCCCCGCGAATATCCTCCGCCCCCATGCTCATCGCCACCCTCGCGGCCGTTGCCCTCGCCGTCCCCCCGCAGACCCGCGTCGACCCGGTCACCGACGACTACGCCGGCTCCAAGGTCACCGACGACTACCGCTGGCTCGAGCCGCTCGAGAAGGACTCGCCCGAGGTGAAGGCGTGGACCGACGCGCAGCTGGCGCACCTGCGCTCGACGCTGGACCCGCTGCGCTGCCGCACCGAGCTTGCCGAGAAGCTTCGCCCCCTCATGCAGATCACCAGCTGGGGCGTGCCCATCATCCGCGGCCCCGGCTACTTCTACGCGCAGCGCGACGGCAAGATGAACCAGCCCGCGGTGTACGTGCGCGAGGGCGGCGCCAACACCGGCGCCAAGGTGGTGATCGACCCGAACGTCATCGACACCACGGGCCTGACCTCCGTCGACTGGTGGGTGCCCTCGTGGCAGGGCTCGAAGTTCGCCTACGGCACCAGCAAGGCCGGCGACGAGATGAGCGTCCTCAAGGTGACCAAGCTCGAGAAGGACACCTGGGAGACCCTGAAGGACGAGATCCCCGGCAAGGTGAACTTCGGCGGATGGAACCAGTGGGGCGACGGCTTCGTCTACAGCCGCCTCACCGACCCGAAGGATCCGTACAGCCGCGTGGTGGCCTTCCACAAGCTGGGCGAGCCGGTCGAGAAGGACCCGGTGTTCATGCGCCAGACCAACCCGTCGGAGATCCCCTTCGGCGGGCTGACCAGCGAGGACAAGTGGGTGGTGCTCGGCGTCAGCAAGGGCTGGAGCCAGAACGACCTGTGGGTGGCGAAGCAGGATGACCTGCGCGCGGGCCGCGACACGAAGATCGCGATCGCGGTGGGCCGCGGCGCGCGCTTCACGCCCGTCGAGGTGATCGGCGACCGGCTGTACATGGTGACGACGCTCGGTGCGCCGAACACGCGGCTGGTGGCGGTCGACATCAACAACCCCGCCGAGTCGAACTGGAAGGTGGTCATCCCCGAGCGCAGCGACGCGGTGATGAGCCAGGTGGAGTTCGGCAAGGACGAAGTGGTGGTCGTGTGGCAGAAGGATGCCTACGACACGGTGAAGACCTACCGCTACGACGGCACGCCGGTGGCCGACCTGCCGATGCCCGGGATCGGCACGGTCAACGTCCAGTGCGACCGCAAGCACACCGAGATGTTCTTCTCGTTCGCGAGCTACAACAGCCCGCGCACCGTCTACCGCTGCGACCTCTTCTGGAAGCCCTACAAGCCCGAGGTGTGGGCGAAGCCGGAGGTGCCGGTGAAGCTCGACGACATCGAGGTGACCCAGGTGCGCGCGGCCAGCAAGGACGGCACGCAGGTGCCCTTCTTCGTGGTCAAGCGCAAGGGCCTGGCGATGGACGGCTCGAACCCGTGCGTGCTGTACGGCTACGGCGGCTTCAACGTGTCGCTGACGCCTGAGTTCATCCCGACCATCGTGCCGTACCTGGAGAAGGGCGGCATCTACGTGGTGGCGAACCTCCGCGGCGGCGGCGAGTACGGCGAGACGTGGCACCAGGCCGGCATGATGGGGAAGAAGCAGAACGTCTTCGACGACCTCTACGCCGTCGCCGAGAGGCTGGTGGCCGACAAGTACACGTCGGCGTCGAGGCTCGCGGTCATGGGTGGCTCGAACGGCGGCCTGCTGACGGCCGTCGCCGTCACGCAGCGGCCCGAGCTGTGGAGCGCGGCGATCAGCGCCGTGCCCCTCTGCGACATGCTTCGCTACCAGGACTTCCTGCTCGCCAAGTACTGGGTGCCCGAATACGGCGCCAGCACCGACGCCGCGGCGTTCGGGTGGCTGCGCGCGTACTCGCCCTACCACAACGCCAAGAAGGGGACGAAGTACCCCTCCGTCATGTTCACCGCGGGCGAGAACGATTCCCGCGTGCACCCGCTGCACGCGCGCAAGATGGCCGCGGTGCTGCAGGCGGCGACGGCGAGCGACGGCGCGTCCGAGCCCATCCTGCTCTACGTGGACCGCGACGCGGGACACGGCGCCGGCAAGCCGCTCGCCAAGCGGATCGAGGAAGCGGTCGACCAGTGGTCGTACCTGATGTGGCAGACGGGCGCGTGCAACTGAGCGCGGGCCCCGTGCGCATCGGCGCGCTCGCCTCGCGCGGCGGGCGCACGGTGGCCAACGTGGCGGATGCCTGCGCGCGCGGTGAGCTCGACGCGTGCGTGGCGGTCTGCGTGGTGACGCGCGCGGACGCGGGCGCCGCGGCGCAGTGCCGTGCGCGCGGCATCGCGGTCGAGGTGGTGGCGCCCGAGCCCGCGGCGACCTTCGACGACCGGATCGACGCGGCGCTGCGCGCGCATGGGGTGGAACTGGTGTGCCTGTGCGGCTACCTGCGCCGCTTCCGCGTCGACGCGTGGCGCGGCCGCACGCTCAACATCCACCCCGCCCTGCTTCCGGACTTCGGCGGCACCGGGATGTGGGGGGAACACGTCCACCGGGCGGTGCTGGCGGCCGGGCGACGCGAGTCCGGCTGCACCGTCCACTGGGTGGACGAGGACTACGACCACGGGACCGCCGTCCTGCAGCGGCGATGCCCGGTGGAGCCCGGGGACACGCCGGAAGTGCTTGCCGCACGCGTGTTTCGGGAGGAATGCCTGGCCTACCCCGAGGCGATCCGGCGGGTGCTGGGCGCGTTCCGGAAACCGTGATTCCATGAACCGGGCGGGGCGCGTCGGCGTAGCCTCCCGTGCAGAGGTTGCGCATGCGCAGTGTGGTCGCGTTCACAGCGGTCATGGCGCTCGCCGGCATCGGACCGGCCGGGTGGTCGGCAGCGAGTGCCGCCGCCGCAACGGTCAAGGCAACGGTTGATGACGTGGCGCCCGGGGTGCGCGATCGGCCGCCCGCATCGGCGCCGAAGGGTCCCGGTCGCAAGGGGCAGGCACCGGCGCCGGACGACCGGACGCGTGACGGCGGTGGCGCGGGCGGGCGCCGCGGCGGCCCACGGGGCGAGGGCGGCGCGGACGCCGCGGCCGGCGCGCGCGACATGCGCGCCCGCACCCAGCAGGCGAAGTGGCGCGAGGACCATCCCGGCGACACCTACCGCTACCT
Source organism: Phycisphaerales bacterium (assembly GCA_046096165.1). Taxonomy (GTDB): domain Bacteria; phylum Planctomycetota; class Phycisphaerae; order Phycisphaerales; family SM1A02; genus UBA966. Next base: position 13,289 of record JBJTJU010000034.1, read on the forward strand.
CGACGACCCCGAGCACCGGCTGGTGTTCGCCACGTGCCTCGACGAGACGAGCCACGCCGACATGGCGCGGACGCTCGCGCGCCAGGCCGACCAGCAGTCGGCCACGCTCTTCGACGCGGTGCCCGAGGTCGAGGTGTTCATCGCCGTGGCCACGCCCGCGGACGTGAAGCGCGCCGTGGCCGGGTCGCAGACCACCGAGGGGATGTACGAGCACCCGCGCCGGCGGATCGTCACGAGCGACATCGGCATGGTGCTGCGCCACGAGTTCACGCACGCCATGCACTTCGGGCACATGGAGCGCCTGGGGCAGCCGCACGCGATGTGGGTGCAGGAGGGCCTGGCGTCGCTCTACGAGCGCTACGCGCTGTCCGACGACGGGTCGATCGAGTTCCTCCCCACCGCGCGGCACAACGTGGCGCGCACGGTGGCGGCGCGCCGAGGCGGCACGCCGATCGCGTCGATGGTGGCGATGACGCCGGCGCAGTTCATGGCGGCGTCTGGTGACCTCTACCCGGTGGCGCGGTCGTTCATGGAGTACCTCGCCGACACCGGCAAGCTGCGCCGGTGGTACCGCGCGTACGTCGACGGGTTCCAGGAGGACCGCACCGGCGCGCGCGCGATCGAGGTGGCCTGCGGCGCGCCGATCGCGGAGGTGGAGCAGGCGTGGCGGACGTGGACGCTGGCGCGGCCGGCGTTCGACGTCACCGTCGGGCGCGGCGACCGGGTGGTGGGCGTGGAGGTGGGCGACGCCACCGACGGCGCGAAGGTCGATCGCGTGCGCCGCGGGACGGCCGCGCACCGCGCAGGCCTCCGCACGGGCGACGTCATCGTGCGGATCGACGGCACCGAGGTGCGGTCGGCGCGCGAGTGGACGGCGGCCTCGGCCGGGCTGAAGGCGCCGGCCGTGCCGGTCGTCGTGCGCCGGGGAAACGAGCGAATCGAGTTCATCCTGCGTTGGGATGAGCAGGCTGCGGCGGGCGATCGGGCCCGATCCGTCGCGGCGGTCCTTGACCGGGCCCTCCCTGCATCGGAGCGTGAAGCATCATGCACGTCACCATCAGCGCGAAGCACATGGACCTCACCGCACCCATCCGCGAGTACATCGAGCGGAAGATGGCACGGCTCCCCCATTTCTTCGACCGCCTGCAGGAGATCCGGGTGGTCGTCGAGCGCATCCCCAACGGCTACCACGTGGAGGTGCTGAGCGACGTCGAGCGCCACCGCGACTTCGTGGCCAACAGCAACCACCGCGACCTCTACGCCTGCATCGACCTCGTCACCGACCGTGCCGTGCGCCAGCTGCACGACTGGAAGGAGCAAATCCGCGGCGCGAAGAAGCACATCCGCGGATCGCGGCGCCGCGGCTGACGCCCGGCGCGGCGGGGCGGACGGGCAACCTGTACGCTGTGGCGCACAGGAACCCGTCACATGAAGCTCCGCGACATCGTGGTCGAGAAGGCAATCATCGCACCGCTCAAGGCGACCAAGCGCGACGAGGCGATCCGCGAACTCGTGGACTCCCTCGCCCGCACCGGCGCCGTCAAGCCCGCGCTGGTGGAGGAGCTCTCCAAGGCGGTCATCAAGCGCGAGAAGAAGGGCTCGACCGGGTTCGGGCACGGCGTGGCTGCCCCGCACGTGAAGACCATGGAGGTCCAGCGCGTGTTCGCGGCGGTCGGCATCGCGCCCGGCGGCCTGGAGTTCCAGGCGCTCGACCGGCAGCCGGTGCACGTGGTGTTCCTGCTGCTCTCCCCCGAGGAGCGGCCGGAGGAGCACATCGACGCGATGGAGTGCATCTTCGGGGTGCTCACCCAGGACAAGTTCCGCCGGTTCCTGCGACAGGCGAAGACGCCGGCCGAGGTGTGGGGCCTGCTCGAGGAGGCCGACGCGGCCTCCGGCACGGCATGAGGCCCACGGCGGCCCCCCACCCCGTTGAAGAGCGCCCGCACCACGATCCTGAATTCCCTCGGCCTGCACGCGCGGCCGGCGATGGCGTTCGTGGACGCGGCGAGCAAGTTCATCAGCGACATCCGCGTGCGGCGGATGGACGTGCCCGAGGAGGTCGACGGCAAGAGCATCATGCAGATGCTGCTGCTTGCGGCGACGCAGGGCACCGAGCTGGAGATCGCCTGCGACGGGCCCGACGCGGATGCCGCGCTCGCCGAGCTCGTGCGCCTGGTGGAGTCGCGCTTTGACGAGGAGTGACGCCGCCGAGCGCGTGGCCGTGGTCGGCGACGGCCAGATGGGCGTCGTGATGGCCGCGATCCTGGCGTGGCGCGGCACCGACGTCGCGCTGTGGGGACCGCTGCCCGCGTCGCTTTCGGCGCTCGCGCGCGACCGGCGGTCGACGCGGCTGCCGGAGCTCGAGCTTCCCGACGCCGTGCGCGTGGAGCCGGACGCGGCGCGCGCCCTTGGCAGCGCGACCGTCGTGGTGAACGCGATCCCGACGCAGTTCGTGCGCGCGGCGTGGAAGGACGCGGCGCGCCACGTTGGCGCGGGCGTGCCGGTGGTGAGCGTGACGAAGGGCATCGAGGACGGCACGCTGCTGCGGCCGAGCGAGGTGATCGCCGCGTGCGTGCCGATGGCGGGCGGCGCGCGGCCGGTCGCGGTGCTCAGCGGGCCGACGATCGCGGCGGAGCTCGCGCGCCGGCTTCCGGCGACGATGGTGAGCGCGGCGGCGGACCACGCGCTTGCCGAGCGCGTGCAGCGGACGTTCGCGATGCCGTGGCTCCGGATCTACACGAACGGGGACGTGACCGGCGTCGAGATCGCCGGCGCGGCGAAGAACGTGGTGGCGCTGGCGGCGGGCATGATCGATGGGCTGGGGCTCGGGTCGAACGCCAAGAGCGCGCTGCTGGCGCGCGGGCTGGCGGAGATCGTGCGCCTGGGCAGCGCGCTCGGCGCGAAGCCGGAGACCTTCTTCGGGATCGCGGGGGTCGGCGACCTGGCGACGACGTGCTTCAGCCCCGAGGGGCGCAACCGTTCCTGCGGCGAGGCGATCGGCCGGGGCGAGGCGCTCGAGGCGTACATGGCGCGCACGGAGTCGGTGGTCGAGGGCGTGGCGACGTCGCGCGCGCTGCTCTCGCTTGCGGCGAAGCACGGGGTCGACATGCCGATCGTCGCGGCGGTGGAGTCGATCCTGTTCCGCGGCATGACGCCGGCCGAGGCGATCCGAGGCCTGATGGGCCGCGAGGCGCGGGCCGAGCGCGTGGGCTGAGCCCGGCGCGCCGGGCGCGGCGTACCATGTCCGGCCCATGACGAGCGTGCCGAACGCTGCCACCCCGCGCACCTCCCCGGCCGAGGCGCTTGCCTCCGGCGGAAGCCAGCTCGAGCGGCGCCTGGTGGTCGCGCTGTCGGGGGGCATGCTGCTCCTGGTGTCGTGGCTTGCGCGCGCGACGATGGGCTTCGCCGAGAACGTGACGCAGATCCCGGCGGCGATCGGCGCGGTGATCGTCGCGACGCCGCTCTTCGCGGGCGCGGTGCGCGAGCTGCGCGAGGGGCGCGCGGCCGGCAACGCGCTGGCGAGCCTGGCCGTGCTCGCGGCGATGGCGAACAACTTCTTCCTGCAGGCGGGGTTCCTGGCGTTCTTCCTGTGGCTCGCCGAGCTGGTCCTGAGCCGCACGGCGTGGGGCGCGCAGCGGGCGATCCGCGACCTGGTGGAGCTGACGCCCGACGAGGCGCGCGTGGTGGGCGACGACGGCGGCGAGCGCCAGGTGCAGCTGTCGCAGGTGCGCCTGGGCATGCGCGTGCGCGTGCGCCCCGGCGAGAACCTGCCGGTCGACGGCACGGTGGTCGCGGGCAGCACGTCGATCAACCAGGCGTCGCTCACCGGCGAAAGCGTGCCGGTCGAGGCGCAGCCGGGCACGCCGGTCTACGCGGGCACCGCGAACCTCACCGGGCAGATCGACATCGAGGTGACCGCGGTCGCCGGGCAGACCACGATCGGCAAGGTCGAGCGGCTGATCCGCGAGGCGGAGAAGTCGAAGACCGCGCGGCAGGAGCTGGTCGAGAAGCTGGCCAACTACTACGCGCCCGTGGTGCTGATGGTGGCCGGGCTGGTGTGGTTCTTCACCTCGCGCAGCGCGGATCCGGCGGTGCGCGACGCGGCGGCGGTGCGCGCGATCACGGTGCTGGTGGTCACCACGCCGGGTGCCCTCCTCATCGCCTACCCGACCGCGATGGTGGCGGCCTTCGCCGCGGCCGCGCGCCTGGGGATCATGGTGAAGCAGACGAGCACGCTGGAGGCCGCGGGCAACGTGGACACGGTGGTGCTCGACAAGACCGGAACGCTGACGACCGGAAAGTTCGCGGTGAGCCGGCTGGTGCCCGCCGAGGGCGTGGACGGCGCGGCGCTGCTGCAGTCCGCGGCCGACGCGGAGCAGAGCTCGAACCATCCGCTCGCCCGCAGCATCATGGAGACCGCGCAGCGCGCGCGCATCGCGCCGGCCACGGTGAGCGGCTACCGCGAGGTGCCGGGCCGCGGCGTCGAGGCATCGACCGGCGCGGGCACGGTGCAGGCCGGCCGCGGCATGTGGATCGCCGAGCTGAACCCGGCCGCCGCCGACGAGGTGAAGTCGGCCGAGGAGAAGCTCGAGGGGATGAGCGGCGTGCACGTCATGCTCGCCGGCCGCTACCTGGGCGCCGTGGGCCTCGAGGACAAGCTGCGCCGCAACGCGGCCGAGACGGTGAAGGAGCTGCGCGAACTGGGCGTGCGCAAGGTGGTGATCTTCACCGGCGACCGCCTGAGCGTGGCCAAGCGCGTGGGCCAGGCCGTGGGGGTCGACGCGATCGAGGCCGAGTGCCTGCCTGAGGAGAAGCACGAGGAGCTCAAGTACCTGATCCGCAAGGGAAGCCGGACGCTGGTGGTCGGCGACGGCATCAACGACGGACCGATCCTGGCGAGCGCGGACGTGGGCGTTGCCATGGGCCTCTCGGGCAGCGACATCGCCGCCAACAGCGCGGGCGTGGCGCTCATGAACGACGACCTGCGCAGCGTGCCGTTCCTCCTGGAGCTGGCGCGCAAGGCGAAGGGCATCGTGGCCGCGAACATCGCGGCGAGCCTGCTGCTGGCGCTCGTCGGCCTGGCGCTTGCGGCCACCGGGCGCATCGACATCTGGGTGACGCCCTTCTACCAGGCGGCGGCGTACGTCTTCGTGATCGCCAACAGCCTGCGGCTCGTGCGCTACGGCGAGGACTTCGCGGCGGCCGAGGAGATGCGGCGCGCGCAGGAGGCGATCGCGGCGGCGAAGCCGGTGCGCGCGGCGATGCGCGGGTGATCGGCGCGGCGGGGCGCGGGGTCACTTCCCGCGGAACATGAAGTAGGCCGCGCCCACCAGGCACAGGCTTGCCCACAGGAAGTCGAGCGTCAGCCTCTCGAGCATGAACCACGCGGCGAACGCGGCGAACACCGCCATGGTGATGATCTCCTGCATCACCTTCAGCTGCTGCAGCGAGTAGCCGGCCTCGTTGAAGCCGATGCGGTTGGCGGGCACCTGCAGGCAGTACTCGAAGAACGCGACGCCCCAGCTCATGAACACCACGCCCCAGAGCGAGGCGCTGCGCGCGTCGCGGAGGTGGCCGTACCAGGCGTAGGTCATGAACACGTTGGCGACCACCAGCAGTGCGGGGGTGGCGATGCCGGTGGGAATCGTCGGGAGGACCTGCATGCGGCCAAGGGAGCGACCGCACTTGGTCCGGGAGGAACGGGACCGGCTTCTACGATGCGTGCGTGGCCCACTGCCCGACGTGCGACTACGACCTCTCGTCGCTGCCCGGCGTGCCGCATGCGGCGGGCGAACCCTTCGGCGCCCCGGTGCGCTGCCCGGAATGCGGGCGCGACTTCCCGGCGGGCACGCTGCTGCTGTCCGGATCGGCGTTCGTGGCGGCGCTGCAGCCGGCGACGCGGCGTGCGCGCGTCATCGCGATGATCGTCTCGGTCGCGCCGGCGGCATGGTGCGCGTTCCAGGGGATCGAGGGTCTCATCGACCTCATGACCGGACGCGGCGTGTGGTGGGCCAACGTGCTTCGCATCTCGCTGCTGGCGATCGTCGGGGTGCTCGCCGCGCGCACCATCCGCCTGTGGCGACGGGCCGAGGGCGGCCAGGGCGCGCCGATCGCCGGACGGGACATGGCGTGGGAGGTCCGGCCCGGGTCGCTCGAGACGTTCATGCGCGGCGACGAGTCGAGGGTGTCGGCGGGCAAGCGCTTCACGGTCGACCGCCTGCGCAACGTGGTGGCGCATGCAGCGCCGGAGGTGCCGCTGGCAGCAGGCGAGCGGCCGAACAACGTGGTGCTGCTCGAGGCCTACTTCTGGGTGAGCGACTTTAGGGGCCGGCGGAGCGACCTCCAGTCGATGTCGATCTTCGTCGATGCCGGCGGCGAGCGCGCGGAGCTGCCGTCCGGGCGGCGATCCGCGTCGCTCGCGGCAGGTCACGCGCTGGCGGCGCGGGTGGCGGAGACGATGCGCGCGCCGGTCGGTGCGGCGGAGGCGGTGGCGGGCTCGCCTGCGGCGGCGGTGGACGTGGCGCCCTCGGGCGCGGACGTGGCCACGGACCCCCGCGCGATCACCGTGACCGGCTCGCCCCGCGTCATCAAGCAGCTGCAGCGGGGCCTGGTCGTCGGCGGGCTCGCGGGGATTGTCGTCTGGCTGGTGCTGACGGGCGCTGCCACGGCGATCGCCGTGCTCGGCGGCTTCATGGTTCCGGGCAACGCGGGCGGGGTGTTCACGGCGATCCTGGCCGTCACCATTCCGGCGAGCATCGGCGTCGGCTGGCTGCTCTGGCGCGCGCATCGCGCGCGGGCCGCCGAGGTGGCGACATGGACCGCGGTGCCCGGCGAGCTGCGCATCGACACCACCGACGGCCGGCGCCCGGGTGCGGCCGTGCGCGGGCGCACGCATCCCGCGCCGCGGCTGCACGAGGTCGCCGCCGTGGCGCACGACGGTCGCCCGATGCTGGTCGCCCGCACGCGCGGCGGCCGGACGATCGCGCGGCTCGACGCGAACCTCTCGACCGGCGAGGCGGAACTCCTCGCGCAGCGCATGACGCTCCTCATCTGGGAGGGGCGTTCAGCGCCGACCTGACCGCGGCGACCACGTCCTCCTGGTCGACCTCCGCGGGAATCGGCAGCTCCAGGAACCGTTCCCCCGAGAGCCCGAGCGCCGGCGACGTGCCGCGCGCCACCAGCCGGTCGGTCATGACGGGGATCGAGTTGTCGGCGGCGAACAGACGGCCGAAGGTGAACGACCCCACGCCGCGCGCGGGGATCTCGACCTCGCGGGTACGCACGCCGCGCGGCACGATGCGCAGCCGGCCACGCTCGACGATCCACGTCTCGGTGCCGTCCTGGAAGCGCGCGCGCGGGCGCGGGATGGGCGGATTCCCGCGGCGCGCGATCAGCACGAACCCGGTCGGCAGCATGAACACGGCCGCCATCTGCAGCACCAGGAAGAGCATCACGGAGCGCGAGACCGCCATCGCGAGCACGGCGCCGATGACGAGCACGACGAACACCGCGATCAGGAGCCCGATCATCCACCCGCGCCGGCGGTTCCCGCCGCGGACCATCGCCTGCCCCGCGTGCCGCCACCCCGTCAGCACGACGGCCCCCGCGGGGACGAGCAGCCCGCATTCCGGGCAGCGCACGTCACGCGGGAGCGGTTCCCACCATGGCCCGTCGGGCACGTCGCCGAGCTGGTGGCTGCAGCGCGGGCACTTCGGCGGGTCGCCCGCCGTCGCGGCCGTCACGGCGGGAGGCACCGCATAGCGGTTCACGTCGCCGCCGACCGTCACCGCGGGCATCGCGGACGACTGCGTGACCGTGACGCCGACCGCCGGAGCATGCGGCGGCATGCGCAGCGTGCGTTCGAGCGTTCGCGCCACGGTCTGGGGATGCGCGCCTGCGGGCATGAGCATCCACACCGTGCCCGAGGGCTGCCCGTCGGTGGTGTTCCACGCCGACTTCGTGTCGTTCAGCGACCAGAGCATGATGGGCGTCACGAAGTCGATCGCACCGACATCGGCCGCGCCCTTTCGGCGAAACAGCGGGATGTGCCGCCGGCCGCGCACGTCGCGGATGTCGCCGCCGGCGAGGCTGCGCGGCGTCGCCTCGGCGGACGGCTCGCCGGTCCAGAGGTGGAGGCCGCCGGGCACCACCATCACGCGGCGCAGCCGGGCGCCGGCGCGCTCCGCATCGCGGCCGGCGCTGCCGGTGGGCCGCCAGTGGCGCCAGACCGCCCAGAAGCCGACGCCCGTGCCGACCATGCCGCCCAGCACGCCGAGCGCGGCGCCCATCGATCCCGTCCCCATGTTCCAGAGGCTGAAACCCGGGCCGCCCGCGCCCAGCATGGCGGGCAGGAGCAGCATCGCGAACTGCACCGCCCCGATCAGCACGAACCCGGGCACCAGCACCCACGCGATGTTCCGCAGCCCGCCGGGCTCGACGACGTTCGGCGACACCCCGCCCGTCAGGCAGTGCGCGCCCGCCGGCACGATCAGCGCACACTCCGGGCAGCGCACCTCGAGCGCAAACGCGCCGCAGGGATCCTGCGGCACGCCGGGAAGCCCGGTCAGCGGATACGCACAGCGCGGGCACCGGCATTGCGCGACCGGCCCGACGGTGGGCGCGGGCGCGGCTGCCGGCGCCATCGCGTCAGGCAATGGTCACCTTCGGGTCGAGGTAGACGTCCTGGATCGCGTTCAGCACCTTGACGCCGTCGGCCATCGGCCGCTGGAACGCCTTGCGGCCGGAGATCAGGCCCTGCCCGCCGGCGCGCTTGTTGATGACGGCGGTCTTCAC
>JBJTJU010000035.1:0-7395 GCA_046096165.1 Phycisphaerales bacterium
GAAGGGCCGGCTCGGCGAGCGCGGCTTCACGCAGTCCGGGTCCGGATGGATCTGGGACGAGGCCGGCCACGTGGTGACCAACGCACACGTCGTGGACGGCGCGCGCGAGGTCGAGGTGCAGCTGCACGACGGGTCGCTGCATGCGGCGTCGATCGTGGGGCTCGACCCGCGCACGGACGTGGCGGTGCTGCGGATCGAGTCGCCGGGCCTGCTCTGCGCGCACCGGTCGGCCGACCTTCCTGCGCAGGGCGACCTGGTGTTTGCGTTCGGCTCGCCGTTTGAGTTCCGCTTCAGCATGTCGAGCGGGATCGTGTCGGGCCTGGGGCGCAGCGCCGGCCTGGCCGAGGTCGAGTACGAGAGCTTCATCCAGGTGGACGCGGCGATCAACCCGGGCAACTCGGGCGGCCCGCTCACCGACATCCGCGGGCGCGTGATCGGGATGAACACCGCGATCGCCACCGGCCGCGGCGCGACCGCGGGCGGCGGGCAGTTCGCGGGGATCGGCCTGGCGATCCCGATGGCGATCGTCGAGAACGTGGTCGGGCAGCTGATCGAGCACGGTGCGGTGTCGCGCGGGTTCCTCGGCGTACAGGTGGTCGATGCGCGGCGCATGCGTGCGGGCGGGCCGCGCGGCGCGGCGTTCGATGCAGTGCGCGCGCGATTTCCCGGCGACGCGGCGGTGATCGCGGCGGTGACGCGCGGCAGCCCGGCCGAGGCCGCGGGGCTGCGCGCGGGCGACGTGATCCTTGCCGTCGGCGGCCGCCGCATCGAGGTGGCCGACGAGGTGCTGAGCGAGATCGGTTCGCGCCGACCGGGCTCGGACCTGGCGCTCGAGGTGTGGCGCGCGGGTGAATCGGCGGACGCGCCCGTCGAGGGATCGCGCGTGCCGGTTACCGTGCGGCTCGGGACGCTCGATCCGTCGGTGAATGCGCCGATGCTCGTGGCGCTGCTGTCACGCGCGGGCCTCTCGGGCCTGACGGACGCGTCGCGCGGCGGGCGGCGCGGCGTCGAGGTGGGCCGTGCGGACGGACCGATCGCCGCCGACATCCCGGCCGGCTCGATGATCGTGGCCGTGGACGGGCTGCGCGTGGCGTCGCTCGACGACCTCTGGGTGCGGCTTGGGCGCGGCGCGTCGGGGCGCGTGCGGATCCTCGCAGGCCCCGGGGCGGTGCTCTCGGTGGTGCGCCCGGACGGCACGGAGCGCGACGTCGACCTGCCGCTGCGCTGACGGTCGGCGGCCCGCGACCCGGTACGATTCACGGCCCGATGGTGGCCCCCGCCGCAGAGACCACGCCCCGTTCCGCCGCGTCGGCGCAGGGCCCGATCCTGGAGGTGCGGGACCTCGCGGTCCACTTCCCGATCCGCAAGGGCATCCTGCAGCGCACGGTCGGCCACCACCGCGCCGTCGACGGCATCTCGTTCTCGATCGGCCGTGGGGAGACGCTCGGGCTCGTGGGCGAGAGCGGCTGCGGCAAGACCACGGCCGGGCGCGCGGTGCTGGCCCTGCAGCCGGCGACCTCGGGCACGGTCATCTTCGACGGCAAGGACGTGTTCGCCCAGGACGCGTCGAGCCTGCGGCGCCTGCGCCGCGACATGCAGATCATCTTCCAGGACCCGGGCGGCAGCCTGAACCCGCGCATGCGCGTGGGGCGGATCGTCGGCGAGCCGCTCGAGGTGCACGGCATCGCCGAGGGCGAGGCGCTGCGCGAGGAGGTGGAGCGGCTCCTGGAGACCTGCGGCCTGTGGCGCGCCGCGGCCGACCGCTACCCGCACGAGTTCAGCGGCGGCCAGCGCCAGCGCATCGGCATCGCGCGGGCGCTTGCGCTGCGGCCGAAGCTCGTGGTGTGCGACGAGCCGACCAGCGCGCTCGATGTCAGCGTGCAGAGCGAGATCCTCAACCTGCTGGCCGACCTGCAGCGCGACCTCGGGCTCAGCTACCTCTTCATCAGCCACGACATGGCCGTCATCCACCACGTCTGCGACCGGATCGCGGTGATGAAGGACGGCAGGATCGTCGAGGAGGGCACGCGCGAGGACGTGATCGGCGGCCCGAAGCACCCATACACGCGCCGGCTGCTGCTGGCGGTGCCGGAGTGCGACCCGCGCGTCGATGCCAAGAAGCGCCGCAGCCGCCAGCGCATGCTTGCCGAGGAGATCGAGCGGTGATCGCCGACCCCACGCGGCCGCTCTCGGCCGACCAGGCCCGGCGCAACCGGCGCGTGATCGTCGCCATCGCGGTGGTCTTCGTGATCACGAGCGTGGCGGTCTCCGTGTGGGGGCTCACGGTCACGCAGGCCGCGCGCGGCAAGGCGCGCGACACCGACGCGGCGCTGCGCACGGTGGCGTGGGCCGTCCTGTGCTACGCGAGCTCCAACGACGGCGCCTTCCCGGTGCGCGACGGGCAGGTGTCCACGCTGGACGCCGAGACCGGCCCGCCCGCGGGCGGGCAGTGGCCCTCGACGCGCGAGTCCGCGCTCGGCGGCCTGGCGCCGATGGCCACGCGCGATGCGGTGGCCGCCATCGGGATCACGTGGGGCTCCGGCCCGGACGTGGCCCCCAACCTGAACACCAACGGCAAGTCGAGCACCCGCGGCACCGTCGACACGGTGAACGGGTGGATCGCCGAGTACGCCCGGGCGCGCGCCCGCGGTGACGCCGCCCCGGTCCCCGCCACGAAGTGAGGAGTTGCCCGTGACCGCGAATGCCGCCAATGCCGCGAGCGCCCCGGGCGCCGCCCCGTCCGCCCCCGCCGTCGAGCGGATCGCCCCGGAAGCCCCGCTGCACGACGTGATGGCCGGCGACGCGCGCTGGCAGGTGAAGTGCCTCGACCACGGCTTCGTGGCGATGGTGGACTGCATGCCGCGCCTGGTGCCCGAGGGCAAGACCGCCGACTTCGCGATCGTGCAGTCCGCGCGCGTCAGCTACGGCCAGGGCACCAAGCAGGTGAGCGAGGACCGCGGCCTGGTGCGCTACCTGATGCGGCACCGGCACTCGACGCCCTTCGAGATGGTGGAGTTCAAGTTCCACATCGCGATGCCGATCTTCGTGGCCCGGCAGTGGATCCGCCACCGCACCGCGAACGTCAACGAGTACTCGGCGCGGTACTCGATCGTCCCCGACCGCTTCTACCGGCCGGACGCCGAGTCGGTGCGCAAGCAGTCGAAGACCAACCGCCAGGGCGGCGACGAGCCGATCGACGCGGGAACCGCCGAGGACTTCCTCAAGCTCCTGGAGCGTGCGGAGGCGAACTACCGCGACTACCTGTCGCTCACGGAGAAGGGCGTGGCGCGCGAATTGGCCCGTGCGGCGCTGCCGGTGAGCGTCTACACCGAGTGGTACTGGAAGTGCGACCTGCACAACATCTTCCACTTCCTCTCGCTGCGCATGGACCCGCACGCGCAGATGGAGATCCAGGTGTTCGCGCGCGCCATGTACGAGCTGATCCGCCCGATCGTGCCCGTGAGCTGCGAGGCCTTCGAGGACTACCGCCTGGAGGGCATGCACCTGACGCGCCTGGAGGTCGAGGCGATGCGCAGCGGCACGCCGCTGGCCACCGACAACAAGCGCGAGATCGCCGAGTGGGAGGCGAAGCGCGCGCGGCTGGGCCTCGGCTGAGTCAGCGCCGGTCGACGTCCGGCGGCTTGGCGACCAGGCCGACGAGCGGCTTGTCCGGGGCCACCTGGATCTGCACCAGGACGATGGGCGTCGGCTGGTAGTAGCGGAACCACCCGCCCGGGAACGGTCCTTCGCCGCGCTCGTCCCAGAAGCTCTCGACCGGAAGCTCGAGCGTCTTTCCGGAGCCGAGCTCGTCGACGCGGCGCACGTAGCGCTGGTTGAGCCAGAGGTCGAAGTCGCGGTACGTGGTACCGGTGGCGTTCACCAGCTTGATGTTGCCGTTGCCGACGTCCGGGATCACCTGGATGTCGACGAGCGAACCCTGCCCGAGCTGCGCGGGGTAGGGCCGAGTCGCCTTCGTCGGGTCGTACGGGTAGCGCTGGCACGCGCCCGCGGCGGTGCAGGCGGCGGCCGCGAGGAGGACGAGGACCGTGTGAGGCGCACGCATCGGCACCCGTAGTATGCCGCAGTCCGAAGGTCCGCGCACCATGGGCGTCGAGCTCGAACCCTCCGCCATCCCCCCGCGCTCGCTGTCGCGGCCGGTCGCGGAGACCGCGCGCATGGTGCGTGCGGACCCGCGCATCCTGGCGCATGTCCCGGGCTTCGACGCGCCCTTCTTCCAGGCGGGGCTCGCGGGCTACTCCGACGGCGCGATGCGCCTGGTGGCGCGCACCCACGGGGCGCCGTTCTGCGTGACCGAGGCGCTCCTTGACCGCACGCTGATCAACGGCGGCAAGGGCCGGCGCAAGGAGGACCCCGACCTCATCGCGAGCGAGGTGGGGATGGGCGAGCTGGAGGAGAACCGCGCCGCGGGGCTCGACGACCACCCGATCGCCGGGCAGATCATGGGGAGCGACCCCGACGAGATGGCCCGGGGCTCCGAGATCCTGGCCGGGATGGGCTACGAGGTGATCGACGTGAACCTGGCGTGCCCGGTGAAGAAGATCCGCCGGCGTGCGCGCGGCGGCCACTTCCTGGCGCACCCGGAGGATGCCATCGACATCCTGCGCGCCGTGCGCGCGGCGGTACCGGCATCGATTCCATGCACCGTCAAGCTGCGCCGTGCCTACGACGACACCCCGTCGATGGCCATGGCCTTCGAGCGCATCTTCGACGCGGCGTACGAGCACGGGTACCTCTGGGCCACCGTCCACTGCCGCACCGTGGAGCAGCGCTACACCGGCCCGGGTCGCTGGGAGTTCCTTCGCGACCTGGTGGCGCGGCACCCCGACCGGCCGATCTTCGGGTCCGGGGACATCTGGACGGTGCACGACATCTTCCGCATGATGGACATGTGCGGCGTGCACGCGGTGAGCGTGGCGCGCGGCTGCATCGGAAACCCGTGGATCTTCCGCCAGGCACGCGAGATGATGGCCGGCCGCGCGCCGGTCGGGCCGTCGATCGCCGAGCAGCGCGAGGTGCTGCTGGCGCACTGGCGCTTCAGCGAGGTGATCCACGGCGCGCCGCGCACGGGTCGGCACATGCGCAAGTTCGGCATCAAGTTCGCGCGCCATCACCCGTGGGCGGCCGACGTGAAGCACGACTTCATCCGCTGCGAGACGGGCGCCGAGTGGACGGCGGTGATCGAGCGTCACTACGGCGAGGCCGCGCAGGAACGCACGCGCGCGATGGGGTGGGCGCCCGCGGTGGTGCCGGAGGACGGGGCGGCGGCCGCGATGGCCGACGCCGACACGTCATGCGAGGTGCCGGAGGCGTGAGCCGCGCGCGCCGGCGAGGCGAAGCGGCCCGGGCGTGAAGCACTCGACGGTGCCGGGCTGTGGCGCGGACTCCGGGTCGCGGCTTCCGGCGACCGCCAGCACGAGACGGACCTGCTCGCGGTCGAGCCCCGGCACGAGCCCGAAGGACAGGCTCGCGCCGAGCCCATCGCCCATGCCCGCGCGTTGCGCCTCGAGCCGGTCGGCGCGTCCGGTCGCCAGGTCGCACACGTAGGCGGCGCCGGCGTCCTCGCCGAGCAGGTCATCCCCGGGCGAGCCGATGGCAGCGGTATCGCCGAGGATCGCGAGCGCACTGCCGAACCCCGCGCCATCGCTGGCGGCATCGTCCGGGGAAATCGTGCGCACGCGGCGCCACCCTGCGGGCGAGAGCTGCCAGTGCTCCACGGCGCCGACCCGCGGCGTGCCTGCACCCCACGGGCGTGCGACCGGTGCACCCACCAGGAGGTTCGCGCCCGCGAGTGCGACGGCGGCACCGTGCCATCCGACCGCACCCGCGGACGCGCGCAAGGTGACCTCGAGCCGCCACGCACCGCCGTGGCGGCGGAACACATGCACGGCGCCGGGGCGGGGCGTGCCGGTCCCCGCCCCGGGCTCGCCGACGGCGATGCGATCGCCGTCGGTCGCGATGGATGTCCCGAACCGTCCGCTCGTGGACTGCGTCGGCGGGACAAGCCGTGCGATGGGTCGTGCGTGCAGCGTTCCGTCCGGGCCCGCTGTGATGTCGAAGACGTCGACGGTGCCGGCGTCGACGGCGTCCGGGCTGCCGTCGGCGCGTGGGCTGCCGACGGCGAGCAGGTCGCGTGCAGCGGCAACGGCCGCGCCGAACTGGGCGCCGGGCTCGGTGCTCGGCGGCGCGAGGATGGTGGCACCGCGTTGCCCGGGCACGTGCAGCAGCACCTGGCCGGCGTCGCAGGCATCCTGCCCGCACCCGGCGTGCGGTGCGCCCACGGCCACCACGCGCGCCGTGCATGCGATCGCCGCACCGATGCCGGCCGTGCGGTCGGCACCGGGGTGCGTGAGCGTCATCCATGCGGCGGCGTCCGATGGCCACGCCGGCGGCAGCGTCACCGCCTGCACCCGCGTGGGCCCGTCGCCGACATCCATGTCGCGCGACGGGCCGATCCAGAATCGGCCGTCCGGGCCGAACGCGACGCACGGCCCCACCGCCGCCGGGTCGGCCGAAGCCGCCTCCAGGACGCCGAGCGGCCGCCAGCGAACCGGCGGTCCCTCCGCGCCCCAGGCGCCGACCGCGGCCAGGCACGCCGCCGCCGGGACGATGAGTGCTGCGCGTTGCATGCGTGCATGGTGGGCTTGGCGCGGCCGCCTTCCGCGAAAGGCCGCCATTTTTCCCGAGATTCCTGCTGGGCACCCGTGCACGGCGGGTTCCTACGATGCGCCGCGACCGCGGGCCCCGCGTGGCCCGCCGCACCAGGACACCCAACCCACCATGCACGCCGCCAACGAGACCTATTCCGACGGATCCGCCACGTACGAGGGCTACCTGGCCTTCGACGGCGCACGCACGCAGCGCCGGCCCGGGGTGCTGGTCTTCCACCAGTGGTCGGGGTGCTCGGCGTTCGAGCGCGAGAAGGCGGAGTGGCTGTCGGGCCTGGGCTACGCGGCGCTTGCGGTCGACATGTACGGCGCCGGCAAGCGCGGCTCGAACCCCGACGAGAACGGTGCGCTCATGACCCCGCTCGTCAAGGACCGTGGCCTGCTGCGCCAGCGCGCGGAAGCGGCGATCCGCCACCTGAAGTCCTTGCCCATGGTCGACGCCGACCGGATCGGCGCGATCGGCTTCTGCTTCGGCGGCCTGTGCGCGCTGGACGTCGCCCGCTGGGGAACGCCCGGCGTTCGCGGGGTGGTGAGCCTGCACGGTCTGCTCGGTGCCTTCGACGCCGCCCAGGTGCAGCGCGCGACCACCATGACCGGGCGCGTGCTGGCGCTGCATGGCTGGAACGACCCGATGGCGCGCCCGCAGGCCGTGCTCGACTTCGCGCGCGAGATGCACGACCACGGCGCCGACTGGCAGATCCACGGCTTC
>JBJTJU010000036.1:0-3723 GCA_046096165.1 Phycisphaerales bacterium
CGCGCCAGGCCCCACGGCGTGATGCCGTAGACGATGCCGAAGTTCACCATCTTCGCCGCGCTGCGCTGCTCGTCGGTCACCTCGGCCACGGGCACGCCGCAGACCTCGGCCGCCACGGCGCGGTGGATGTCGGTGCCGGACTCGAAGGCGGCGATCAGGTTCGGGTCCTGCGAGAGGTGCGCCAGGACGCGCAGCTCGATCTGCGAATAGTCGGCCGAGAGCAGGACGTTGCCGGGATCGGCGACGAACGCCTTCCGGATGGCGCGGCCCACCTCGGTGCGGATCGGGATGTTCTGCAGGTTCGGGTCGCTCGAACTCAGGCGGCCGGTGGCGGTGACCGCCTGGTGGACGCTCGCGTGGATGCGGCCGGGGGCCGGAGCGATGGCTTCGCGCAGGGCGACGAGGTCGGTGGCGACCAGCTGCGAGAGCTGGCGGGGGGCCGGGTGCGGCGCGGGGCGCGGTGACTCGACCTCCGGGTCCTGCGCCAGGCGCTCGAGCACCTCGACATCGGTCGACGCGCCCGTCTTCGTGCGCTTGACGACCTTCAGGCCAAGGCCCGGCCGTGCCGCGTCCGGCGCGTTGAAGAGCGCCTCGGCGAGCTGCTTCGGGCTGTCGACGTTGAAGGGGTGCGGCGCCGCGGCCTCGATCTCGGCCTTCAGCGACCCGATCCGCACGTCGAGCGCGCGGCGCTGGCGCTCGAGTTCCTCGGGGTCGACCCGGATGCCGTTGAACTCGAGTTCCGCCAGCACCTCGACGAGCGGCACCTCGGTCTTTCGGTAGAGCTCGCCGAGGCCCAGTTCGTCCACCTGGCACTCCAGGGCCTGCGAGAGGCGCAGCGCGACGTCGGCATCCTCGGCCGCGTACGGGGCGGCGAGCGCGAGCGGCGCCTCGTCGAACCGTCGCTGGTGGCGGCCGGAGCCGATCAGGTCGGTGATCGGGATGCAGCGGTGGCCAAGCACCGCTTCCGACAGGGCGTCCATCCGGTGCGTGCTGCGCGTGGCATCGACCACGTAGCTGGCCACCATGCTGTCGCCGGCCAGGCCCTGGACGCGGATGCCGGCCGCACGCAGCGCGACGAGGTCAAACTTCGCGTTGTGCGCGGTCTTTCGGATGGCCGGGTCCTCGAGGAGCGGGCCGACGCGCGACCGCACCGCGGACTCATCGAGGTGCGAAGCGGGTTCGGGCGACCGAATGGGCACGTAGGCGCCCTCTCCCGGCTCGTACGACAGGCTGATGCCGCAGAGCTTCGCGGACACGGGGCTGAGCGACGTGGTCTCGCAGTCGAAGGCGAGCATGGCGCCGTCGCGGCAGGCGGCGCGCGCGTCCGCGACGAAGGCGTCGAGGTCCGCGGCCGTGGCGAGCATGCGGTAGTCGCCGCGTGCGTAGGCCTGCATGGCGGGGCCGTCGGCAACCGATGGCGCCTCGGCCGACTCGGGCGGTGGGTTGAAGAGGCCGAATTCCTCGGCGGCGACGGACTCGGAAGCGGTCTTCGCGGCAGTGCCGGCGCGTGCGGCCTTCGGCGCGGGCGCGCCGCCGGCCTCGGTTGGCACGCCCGTCGCCCCGGTCGCCCCGCCCTTCGCCGGCGCATGCGCCCCAAGCCACGCGCGCATGTCCTGCTGGTGCCGGTTGAAGCCCAGGCGGTGGAGTTCCTCGAGCACCTCGGCCGCCTGCGCGCGGCCCGGGTCGACGCGCGCGCGCTCGAGGTCGAAGGCCACGTCGACGTCGTCCTTCAGGGTCACGAGCGTCCGGGAGAGCGGCAGCACGCCCTGCTGCGCGGCGATCGCCTCGCCGGTCTTCCCCTTCACCTTGTCGAGGTTGGCAAGCAGCGCATCGAGCGACCCGTGCTCGCCGATCAGCTTGGCGGCGGTCTTGATGCCGATCCCGCGCACGCCGGGCACGTTGTCGACCGGGTCGCCCATCAGGGCCAGCATGTCGACCACCTGGTCGGGCCGGACGCCCTTCGATTCGAACAGCTGCTCGACCCCGAGCACCGTGTCGGTCTGCGGGTCGAAGAGGTGCACCATCGGCTCGACCAGCTGCCCGAGGTCCTTGTCGCGGCTGACGATGCGCACCTCGACCTCCGGATGCGCGCGGCGCATGCGGCGCACGACGGTGGCGATGGTGTCGTCGGCCTCGACGCCCTCGACCGCGAGCACCGGGATCCCCATCTGCCCCATGAGCGACACGCAGCGGTCGACCTGCGGGTCCATGTCCTCGGGCGGCGGCTTGCGGTTGGCCTTGTACTCGGGGTAGATCCGCGAGCGGAAGGTGCCCTGGTCGCCGGAGGCGTCGATCACCACCGCGAGGTAGTCGGGCCGGTCGTGCCGCAGCACCTTGAGCAGCATGCCCAGGAACCCGAACGTCATGTTGGTGGGCTCGTCCGTGACCGGGCTCTTCATGCCCGGCCGGATGGCGTGGTACGCGCGGAAGAACTGCGCGTGGCCGTCGACGAGGTAGAGCGTGGGCATCCGTCAGTCCGGCCCGTGCAGGCGCTCGAGGTGCGCGAGCGCGGCGGGGCCCGGTGCGGCGTTGCGGCGGGCCATCACCGTGCGCGCGAGGTCGAGGAACTTGCGCAGGATGAAGCGGCGCTCGCCGTCGTCCGTGACCCACGCGAACGGGGCCACCGCGCCCGTGACCGGCGTCGAGGCGGCCCACATGGCGCCCGTCCCGATCGAGGAACCCGTCATGATGCGCGTGCCGATCGCAAGCTTGGCATGGTCGCCGACGAGGCAGCCCATGAACTGGCGTCCGCTGCGCTCGAGCGGGCCGTCCGGGCGCAGGCGCATCACCACCTCGCCGTAGGTGTTGAGGAGGTTCGAGTTCACCGTGCCGGCGCCGAGGTTGACCCACTCGCCGAGCAGCGCGTCGCCGAGGTGACCGTCGTGCGCCTTGTTGGTGCACCCCTGGAAGACCACCGACCCCACCTCGCCCGCGACGCGGCACTGCGGGCCGATGGCCGCGCACGGCTTGACGAGGGTGCCTTCCGACACCACCGACCGTGCGCCGATGAACGCGGGGCCGTTGATCACCGCGTGGTGGCGCACCTCGGCACCGTCGTCGACGAGGACCGGCCCCGCCGAGCAGTCGAACACCACGCCGACGCCGACCCGCGCGCGCGCGTGCAGGTGGACCGCATGCGGCCCCACGTGGTGGGCGTGGGCGGGCATGGTGCCGGTGACGGTGGCGTCCCAGCCCTCGGACACCTTCGCGGCGTCGCCCGCGATCGCGGCGTCGAACCGCGCGGCGTCGAGGACGTGCCATGGCCGGGTCCAGAGCGGAAGCTCCATGGTGCGGCATGCGCCGGGCGCCGCCGGGCGCGTGCCCGCGGCCACCGCCTCGACGAACGCGCGCGCCGCCGAGGCGCCGAGGCACGCGGCGACCACCGTTCCGTCGCCGTCGACGATCGCCTGCCCTGCACCGAGCGAACGCAGCGCCTCGTGCAACGCACCCTCGACGGGCGCCTGCAGGCGACCGTTCACGAGGATTGCGCCGTCGACCGCGGCGTTCGCCGGGACGCCGCAGCGCTCCGCCGCGAGCGACGCGCGCCCGGCCGGCACCGCGACCGCGGCCACCGTGCCCGCGAGCCGGCAGCGCTCGAGCACCGTGCATCCGCCCGTGCGCTGCTCGAACGACGCGCGCAGGTCCGAGAGCGGCCCGAGGTCACCGAGCCCGTCGTCGAAGGGAACGAACGCGCGATCCATGCGCGGAGCGTAACCCGCGCCC
>JBJTJU010000037.1:0-2991 GCA_046096165.1 Phycisphaerales bacterium
TGGGCGTGGTGTGCGCCGTCGACACGCGCGACCTGGCGACGCTGCTGCCGCACGCCGCCTCTGACGCGGAGATCTCCGCCGCGCGCACCGACCTCGAGCGCGTGGGCGCGCAGCTCGTCCCTGCCCTCGTGCGCGTCGAGCGATCGGACGACGTCGCGTACCTGATGGCCTGCGACACCAACGAGCGGCCCGCCTACCACTTCGTGTCCGCCGACGGATCGACGCATTCGGCGTGGACCGTCCACCGCCCCGAGGCCTACGTGCAGGCCTTCGCGGAACTCGATGCCGCCGCGATCGTCGGCGGCGGCGCGCAGGTCACGGCGGCGCACCTCTCGGGCTCGATGCCGCTGGCGATCCTCACCGCCGACGCCGAGGCGAGCGCCGGCGGATCGCTCGCCCCGCGATGCGGGCTGTTCGTCGCGCGCACCGCGGGCGAGCCGGCGGCGCGCTGACCCGTCGGGCGACGGCGGTCGGCACCGGGCTACACTTCATCGCATGACCGCGTTCGTCACGCCGCAACCCCCTGCCCACAGCATCGCGGGCCCCGCCAAGGTGCTCGTCTGCGACCCGATCGCCAAGCAGGGGCTCGACCAGCTCCGCGGGCTCGGGTGCACGGTGATGAACGACCCGGAGCTCTCCGAGGAGACGCTCGCGCGCGCCGTGCGCGATACCGGGCCGGACGTGCTGGTGACCACGAACACGCCGGTCAGCGCCGAGGCGATCGAGGCCAGCCCGCGCCTGGCGATGATCATCGTCGCCGGCACCGCGACCGACCACGTCGACGTCGCCGCGGCGAGCCGCCGCGGCATCTTCGTCGCCAACTGCCCCGGGCGGAACTCGACCGCGGTGGCGGAGCTCGCCTGGGGACTGATCCTCGCCTGCGACCGGCGGATCCCGGAGCAGACCTCGGAGCTCCACCTCGGGCGCTGGGACCAGCGGCGCTTCGCTGCGGCGAGCGGCCTGCACGGGCGCACGCTCGGCGTCGTCGGCCTCGGCCAGGTCGGGCAGGAAGTCGCGCGGATCGGCACGGCCTTCGGCATGGACGTCATCGCCTGGAGCCGGAACCTCACCGAGGAGAAGGCCCTCGAGCACAGCTGCGAGTTCTGCGCGAGCCTCATCAACCTCGCGAAGCTCAGCGACGTCGTCAGCATCAGCGTCGGCGGCGGCGAGGACACCGACAGCCTGGTCAACGAGAAGTTCCTGTCCTCGATGCGGCATGGCGCGATCCTGGTCAACACGAGCCGCGGCGGCGTGATCGACCAGGCGGCGCTCGCCACGGCGATCCGCACGCGCCACCTGCGCGTGGGCCTCGACGTGTGGGCGGACGAGCCGGACGCCCCCGAGGCCACCTTCCGCGACCCGATGATCCACGAGCCTGGCGTGGTGGGCACCCACCACGTGGGTGCCCTCACCGAGCAGGCGCAGCGCGCCGTGGCCGAGGAGGTGGTGCGCGTGGTGAAGGCCTGGGCCGAGCGCGGCCACGTGCCCAACTGCGTGAACCGCGCGGTGGCCACGCCGGCGACGACGCTGATGGCCGTGCGGCACATGAACCGGCCCGGCGTGCTCGCGCACGTCTTCTACACCCTGGGCCAGGCGGGGATCAACGTCGAGGAGATGGAGAACATCGTCTACGGGGGCGGCGAGGCGGCGCTCGCGCGCATCCAGCTCGACCAGACCCCGCGCGAGGAGCACCTCGCGGGGATCCGCGCCAACCCCAACGTCCTGAGCGCCACGCTCAGCACGATCACCCGGCGCATGTAGGCCGCCGGCCGCGGCCATGGAGATCGATCCCGAGTCGCTCCCGGTCGACCGGCGCTACGCGCTGATGATCGGGGCGATCGTGCCGCGGCCGATCGCGGTCGTCGGCACGTGCGACGCCGCGGGGCGCCCGAACCTCGCGCCCTTCAGTTTCTTCACCGGGGTGGGCAGCGAGCCGATGGGCCTGGTGGTGAGCGTGGCCAACCCGCCGGGCGGCGCCGGCGAGAAGGACACGCTGCGCAACGCGAAGCCCGAGGCGGAGGGTGGCACCGGCGCGTTCTCCGTGAGCGTGGCGACGGAGGCGAACGTCGCGCGCGTGGTGGCGTGCGCCGAGGCGCTCGCCCACGGGGAGAGCGAGTTCGAGCTCGCCGGGCTGACGCCGGTGCCCGGCCGGCGCGTGCGCGCGCCGCGGCCGGCCGAGAGCCCGGTCACCTTCGAGTGCGTCACGCAGCAGGTGGTGCGCATGGCCCCGGGCGTCCCCGGCGCGAGCAACCTCCTCATCGGACGCGTGGTGTTCATCCACGTGCGCGACGACCTCGTCGACGACCGGCTGCGCATCGATCCGGTGCGCCTGGCGGCGGTCGGCCGCATGGGCGGGATGGACTACTGCACCACGCGCGAACGCGCATCGATTCCATCGGGGCGCGCCGCGCTCGCGCACGACGTGCGCTGGTCGCGCGCGGACTGACCGTCAGCGGCGGGCATCGCGAGCACCCGGGGAACAGGACGCGTCGCCGCCGGCAAGCTCGTCGAGCATGCCGTCGACCGCGCGCTCGAGGTGGTCGAACATCGCGACGAACGCCTCGGGGCCGTGCTCGTACGGGTCGGCGACGTCGTCCGGGCCCGCGTCCGGGCGGAAGCTCGACATCGCGCGAAGGCAGTCGCGCGGCGCACCGCGGCGCTCGAGACCCGCGCGGTTCTGCGCGTCCATGTAGACGATGACGTGGTGGTGGTCGAGGTCGCGCTCGGCCAGCTGCCGCGCGATGCTCGGCAGGTGGATGCCGCGGCGCGCGGCTTCCGCCACGGTGCGCGGGTCGGGACGCTCGCCCGCGTGCCAGCTGCCGAGGCCCGCGCTGTCCACCTCGAAGCGGTCGAGCACGCCGCGCTCGCGCGCGCGGTGGATAAAGATGCCCTCGGCGGCGGGGCTCCGGCAGATGTTGCCGAGGCACAGGAAGAGGACTCGGGTCGGGGAGCCATCCGGGCGCATGGACGGGAAAGTACGTCGCCGCGCGA
>JBJTJU010000038.1:0-6226 GCA_046096165.1 Phycisphaerales bacterium
GGGAAGCACCGCGCGCTCAGGACGCGCCGGAGCCGGAACGCGTGACTTCGCGGCGCTTGACGGTCTTCTTCTTACCGACCTTCAACGTGATGGTGACCGTCTCGGTCACGGTCTCGGGGACGGTGGTGCGGTGCTCGGTGCGGGCGCGCGACGAGGTGGACATCGACGTGGACGAGGACTCGCCGGCCTGGTCGGTGTCTTCGTCGGTCACTTCCTCGGTGATCGATGGGGCGCCCGCCGGCGCGCCGGGCGGCGTCTCGGGCGCCGCCTTCGGCGCGGGCGGCGTGGACGCGGGCGACTCGCCGGCCGCCGGAGCCTCCTTGCCGAGCGCCACCTCGATGGCGCGGTCGAGCGACGCGTTCGGCGAGCCGATGTAGGCGATCTTCCCGTCCTTGCCGACGACGAACGAGCAGGGGATGCCGTTGCGGCGCGCCGCACGCATCCAGTCGGTCGACATGGAGCCGTCGGTGTCGAGCGCGATGGCGAAGCCGACGTCGTCCGCACGCTTGGCCAGGAAGTCGGCGACCTTCGCCTCGTTCTGCCCCGGGGACTCGCCGCGCTCGAAGCCGGCGACGCCGACCACCGTGAGCTCGGGGTTCGCCTTCTGCAGCTCGGTCAGGTGCGGCATGGCGCGCACGCACGGCCCGCACCAGGTCGCCCAGAACTCGACCACGTAGACGCGGCCCGGCTCGAAGGACGCGAAGCGCTCGCCCTTCATGAACTTCTCCGGGGTGAACGCGGGCGCGGCGGCCCCGGGGGCCAGGACGTCGGCGGCGAGGACGGCGGCGAAGGCGGCGGAAATCAGCATGGAAACAGGCTACCCGCCGCGTGCGGCCTGCACGAGGAGGCGGAACACGCCGTCGCCGAGCGTGGCGTCGGCGGTGCGCTCGGGGTGCCACTGGACGCCGAGGTAGAACGGCCGCCCGTCGTCGCGGATCGCCTCCAGGACGCCGTCGTCGGAGCGGCCGATCTCGGTGAAGCCCGGGGCATCGGCCAGCGCCTGGTGGTGCCAGCTGGCCACCGGGCCGCTTCCCACGGCCGTCTGCACCGCGTGCACGCGGTCATCGCGGTGGCGCGCGGCATCCGAGATCCGGTCATCGAGGTGCTGGATGAGCGTCGCGCCGCGGTGGACGCCCATCAGCTGCATGCCGAGGCAGATCCCGAGCACCGGCATCGCCGGGCGCGCGTCGAGTGCGGCCAGCATCGCCAGCTCCGCCGACTGCCGCTCGGGATCCATCACCCGCGCCATCGGGTGGAGCGGCACGCCGAAGGGGCGCGTGTCGATGTCGTCGCCGCCGACGATCACCACGCCGTCGAGGCGGTCGAGCGCGGCGCAGCGGGCCTCCGCGGAGGACGGCAGGATCACGGGGACGCCGCCCGCGCGGACCACCGCGTCCACGTAGGTGGCACGCACCTGGTGCCGCGGGCGCGACTGTTCGTCGCGCGCGAGGTCTGCACCGATCCCGATGAACGGACGTTGGACGTGGGCCATGGGAACCGTCCTTTGCATCGGCGCCGCGGCTCGGGCATCATGCGTTTATGACGCCCGCACGGCTCCTTGCCTCGATCGCCGCCTGCATGACCGCCGCCTCCGCCATGGCCGAGGTGCGGCTCTCGCCCGCCTTCTCCGACCATGCCGTCCTGCAGCGCGACCGCCCGGTGCGGATCTTCGGGCTCGCCACCAAGGGCGAGCGCATCACCGTGACGCTCCGCGACGCCCAGGGCCGCATGGTGCGCTCGGGATCGGCGGTCGGCAGCCTGAACGGCGAGTTCGTCGCGACGCTCGACCCGCTCGACGGTTCGTCGGACCCGCTCACGCTGGAGGTCGAGGGCGAGAACACCGTGACCGCGCGCGACCTGGTGGTGGGCGACGTCTGGGTGGCCGGCGGGCAGAGCAACATGGAGTGGCCGCTTGCGGCGACCGGTGCGCAGCTGGCCGACGCGCTGGCGGTGGCCGACGACTCCGGCATCCGCATGATGACCGTGCCGCACGTCACGGCGAACCGGCCCGCACGCATGGTGGATGCGAGGTGGACCGTCGGCTCGCGCGAGACCGTGCCGCAGATGAGCGCCGTCGCCTTCTGGTTCGCGCGGGCCGTCCGTGTGCGCACGGGCATGCCGGTCGGCATCCTCTCGATCAACTGGGGCGGGTCGCGCGCCGAGCCGTGGGCCGACCTCTCCGCCCTGAACACCGACCCCACCTACACCTCGCGCGTCTCCGCGCTGCGCGCGGAGGTGGCCGGGTGGAACGGGCAGGGCGAGGAGGCCCGAACCCAGGCGTTCGAGCTGAAGCGCCGCGAGTACCAGGCCGCCGGCACGGCGTGGTGGAACGCGGTGAACGCCGAGGAACCGGGAATCGCCGGCCGCTGGGCCGTGGCCGAGACGCCCACCGACGGCGAAGGCTGGGAGAAGGCGGCGCTGCCGGCGCGCTGGGCCGACGATCCCGAGCTCAAGAACTTCGACGGCGTGGTCTGGTACCGGCGGTCCGTCGAGGTCCCGCAGGCGTGGGCAGGCAAGGAGTGCTTCGTCGAGCTCGGGCCGATCGACGACGCGGACGTGCTCTTCTTCGACGGCGTGCCGGTGGCGAACACGATCGGCGACTGGCGCACGCCGCGCCGCTACCGGATCCCCGCCTCACGCGTGCGCGCGGGAACGGTCACCGTTGCCCTTGAGGTGCTCGACATGCAGGGTGCGGGCGGCGTCATGGGCGATGCCGCCGCGATGCGGATGACCTGCCCGTCGGCGGGCGACGATGCGGTGCCGCTCGCCGGCGAGTGGGTGCGCCGGCGCGGGCGCGGCGCGGCGGGCCTGCCGCCGTTCCCCGCGCGCCCGGAGCGCGACACCGCGCCCGGCACGCGCTTCGCGGATCCGGCGGCCATGTTCAACGGGATGATCGCGCCCTTCTCGGGCCTCGCCGTGCGCGGCGCGATCTGGTACCAGGGCGAGTCGAACGCCGGCAGCGAGCAGGAGACCACCGAGTACCGCTCGCTCCTGCAGCTGGTGATCCGCAGCTGGCGCGCGGCGTTCCAGTACCCCGACATGCCCTTCGGCGTGGTGAGCCTGGCGGCGTTCCGGCCATTCCAGCCCGACCGCGCGGTGAGCGGCACGTGGCCCGGGCTGCGCGACGCGCAGCTCAACACCGAGCGCAACTCGCCGAGCGTCGGCACCATCGCCACGATCGACGTGGGCGATGCCGACGACATCCACCCGCGCGACAAGCGCACGGTGGGCGAGCGGCTCTCGCGCTGGGCGGCCGCCACCGTCTACGGTGCCGCGGACGTCGCCTGGCGCGGCCCGCGCACCAAGAACGCGCGGCGCGAGGCCGACGGGCTGCGCATCGAGTTCGACGTGGAAGGCGGGCGACTGCACACGCGCGACGGCAAGCCGCTCGCGGGCTTCGCGATCGCCGGCGCCGACGGCAAGTTCGTCCTCGCCGAGGCGGAGATCATCGGGGCCACCGCCGTGAACGTGCGAAGCAGCGAGGTGGCCGAGCCGTTCGAGGTGCGCTACGCCTGGCAGGACAACCCGGCCAACGCGAACCTCGCGGACGAGGTCTCGAAGCTGCCGGCCCACCCGTTCAGCCTGCGCGTGGAGGCCGACCCGGTGCGGCTGCCCCAGCGGCCATCCACCGCCGCACCGCGATGAACGCGCCGAGCGTCCCGAGCGACGCCACCGCGTAGCCGACCGCGTAGGAACGCGCCGACGCCGCGCGCACCCGCTCGAGGAGCGGATCGGACTCGGCGTCGATGCGCGCCTGCACATCGTGGCTGCGCAGCATCGAGCGGATGCGGACGACCTCGTCGTGCGACAGGCCGGGATCGCCGCGCTCGAACGCCGCGAGGCTGAGGGCGACCGTCGCGGCGATGGTCGCGACGCCCACGCTCCCGCCCACCTGGCGCATCGTCTGCACCAGTCCCGACACCTGGCCGCGCTCCGAGTGCGGCACGCGCCCCAGCGCGTCGGTGTTGGTGGGGCTCATGGTGAGCGAGATGCCGAGGCCCAGGAGGAACATGCCAGCGGCCATCACCGGGTAGCTGCGCATCCACGCGCCGCCAGCCTGCACCAGCATGCCGATGGTGGCGAGCGCCGTCCCGAGGGAGGCAGGCGGTCGCGCGCCGGCGCGGTCGTACCAGCGTCCCGCCACGTGCACCACGAGGATGACCGGGAGCAGCATGGGAAGGAGCGACAGTCCCGCCTCGGTGGGCGAGTACCCGAGGACGTCCTGCGCGTAGAGGCTGCCGGCGATCACGAGGCCGGTCATCGCGAACTGCATGCACGCGATGGTGATGGCATCGGCGGCGAGCGCGCGGTCGGCGAAGAGCCGGACGCGGATCAGCGGCCGCGGGTGGTTCCACTCGCGGCGGATGAACGCGGCGAGGACCACGGCGCCGCCGAGGAGCGCCACGATGGTCGTCGTCGAGATGCCCTCCGACATGGCGGCGCCGGCCTCGGGTCCGAGCTGCTGGATGCCGAAGACGAACGCAGGCAGGCCCGCGAGGAGCAGCGCGCCGCCGAGCCAGTCGATGTTGCGGTCGGCGCTCGGCGGGTCGTGCGGTCGCGCCACGAGGGTCAGCGCGATGGCCGCGGCCGCCACCGGCAGGTTGAGCCAGAACACCCACGGCCAGCCGAAGTGCTCGACCACCCACCCACCGGCCGCGGGACCGATCGCCATGAAGACGAGCGGCAGGCCCACGTAGGCGGCCATCGCCTTGCCGCGCTCGCCCGGCGCGAACGCACCGATCACCAGCGCCCCGGATGCCGGCTGCATGAGGCACGCGGCGATGCCCTGCAGCACGCGCCCGACGATCATCTGCGTGCCGTCGCGCGCGTCGGCGCACACGACGCTCGCCACCGCGAAGAGCACCACGCCCGCCAGGAACGCGCGCACCTTCCCCAGCAGGTCGCCCATCCGGCCGCCGAGCGCCATGAGCGACGCAAGCGTCAGCAGGTAGGACGTGACGATCCATGCCTGGGCGCCGTCCACCATCCCGAGGCCCGCGCCGATCCGCGGCAGCGCCACGCCGACGACCGTCATGTCGATGAAGATCATCGACAGGCTGCCGGTCATGGCGGCGAGCACCAGCCAGCGCCGTCCCTGCGCGCCCTCGGGTTGGCCCATGGGCGCGGTCATCGCGTGACGTCGGGGGCCGTGGGCCGCAGCGGCGCGGCGCTGAAGCGTCCCGACTGCGACAGGAAGCGCTCGGGATTCCCGAACGTCACCTTCCGCACCAGTTCCTCCAGGTGGCCGCGGCGGCGCATCTCCATCTGCGCCTTCGGCACGGCGAGCGGGTCGCTGTGGCCCCAGTCGCCGGCCGAGTTCATCCAGATCCGCTCGCTGCCGTAGCACTCGATGATGTCGACGGCGCGCTGCGGCGTGCACTTGGTGTCGGGGTAGAGGGTCATCCCGCACCAGAAGCCGCGGTCGAGCACGTGGCGCACGGTGTGCTCCTCCACGTGGTCGATGAGCACGCGGCCGGCGTCGAGCTTCGGGAAGCGGGCGATCGCATCCATGATGAGGCGCGTTCCCTTCAGCTTGTCCTCCAGGTGCGGCGTGTGCACCAGCACCAGGAGGCCGTGGTCGGAGGCGAGCTGCAGGTGCGCCTCCAGGATCTCCAGCTCGTTGCGGCTGTTCTTGTTGAGGCCGATCTCGCCGATCCCCAGCACGTTCTCGCGCTCCAGGAAGCCGGGGATGAGGCCGATCACCTCGCGCGCGAAGACCGGGTCCTCGGCCTCCTTGGGGTTGATGCAGAGCCACGCGTGGTGACGGATCCCGTACTGCGCCGCGCGGCGCGGCTCGAACTCGGTGAGCTGGCGGAAGTAGTCGAAGAAGCCCTTCGGGCTGGAGCGGTCGTAGCCGGCCCAGAAGGCGGGCTCGGTGATGGCGGCGCATCCCGCGCGCGCCATGCGGACGTAGTCGTCCGTCGAGCGGCTCACCATGTGGACGTGTGGGTCGATGTACACGGCTCAGGCCTTCGAGGGGTCGTGCGCGCCGGTCGCACCCTTCATGCCCGCCTTCGCGACGGGGTCCACGGTCGGGTCGCTCAGCGCCTCCAGGATGCGGCGCGCACGGTCGGGGCCGGTGTCACCGAGGATCGCCACGCACCGGCGGAAGGCACGCATGCGGAAGTCGTCGTCGCCGGCGCCCGCGCGGTCGACGCGGTCGAGGAACGCGGCGACGTCGAGGAGGCGCGCGCGGTGTTCCATGAAGTAGGCGTCGACGACCTGC
>JBJTJU010000039.1:0-8067 GCA_046096165.1 Phycisphaerales bacterium
CGCACTGAGCGCGGCGCGCGGACACGCGCCGGCCCGCGAACCCACGCCCGCGCACGATCACGCGCATTCGCCCAGGCGGTCGATCACGTCGCGCACGCAGCTGCTGCGCGCGGCGGCATCGAGCGCCGCGCGGCGCGCGTCGGGGTCGGCGCCCACGCGCTCGGGGCAGGCGAGGATCAGGGTCTCGACCAGCCCGTCGTCTGCGAGTTCGGTGCAGGCGTGCAGGCAGCGCCCGATCCAGAGGTCGGCGAGGCGGTCGTCGGGGTAGCCGTAGCGCACGTGTCGGAAGAGGACGAGGTCGAGGACGCGCGCCGGGATGGCGGCGCGCTGCACCCAGTCGGCGAGCACGAAGCCGAGCTCGCGCCGCTCGCGCACGTGCATGAGCGCCACGTCGAGCGCGTCGTACCAGTGCGGCGCCAGGCGCAGGAGGTCGAAGTCGACCTCGGCGAGGGCGCGGGCGAGCGGCCCGGGCGCCGTGGGCACGTCGAGGCGCGGCGCGTTCACGGGCACCTCGTCGGCGATGCCGTCGAGCCGCGCCAGCGCGCGTCGGAAGCCGAGCGCCCCGCAGTCGGGGCAGCCCGCCGACATGCAGAGCCCGAGGTCGGCGGCCTGCCAGGCGGCGTCGACGAACGGGTTGGCCCGTGCGAAGAGGGTGGGTGCGATCCGGATCCCCGGCGGCTCGGCAGTCGAGCCGTGGTGGCGGTCGCGACGCGGATGCGGACTCGTGGACATGGCGGGCCTCCTGCCCGAAGGCCGTCTCCGACGGCCGACGACACTCTCGCTTACGCGCGTGGGGGCGCCATGGTTTTCCGATGAGGTTTTTGCGAAGCCGAGCCGGCCCCCCGGGGACGCGGGCGCCTCGGGCCGCGGTGTCCCGCCCGTCAGCTCCGCAGGTCGGCTTCGCGCCGCAGGGGGCTGTCCGGCGCCACCGTGAACCAGCCGTACTCGGCAAGCGGCGCCCCCAGCGCGCCCGCCAGCAGCCCGACGGCGAGGTCGGATCCGGCCGCCCCGGCGACCACCAGGCGGCCGACCGCGGCCACGGCGGCCATCGCCGCCCACGCCGGCCACAGCCGCGGCTGCCAGAGGATCAGCGTGCCCGCCATCGCGCCGGCGGTCGACGCGCCCGCGCTCGAGCCGCCGAATGCCAGGTCGACGAGGCCCGACCAGAGGACGGCGAGGCCGATCGCGCCCATCCAGCGCGCGGTGTTCGGCCAGTTGGCGGCCGCGGCGATGCCGAATCCGAAGATCGCCACGGATGCCCACGCCACGGGGCTTCCGAGGGACGCCGCCCAGCGCCAGGCATCCGCCGAGGCCGCGCGCGCGCCCACGGCCCACGCGGCCATCGGCCGGTCGGCGACGTCGGCCATGATCGCGATCGGCAGGATCGCGCCCACCGCCACCGCGAACACCGCCATGCGGCCCCGGCCGGTGCCGAGCATCGGCCGGTCGCGACGCGCGCCCCGCGACACCGGGACGGCGGGTGCGTTCACTTGCCCCCCGCGGCGCCCATGCCGGCCGCGCCGCCGAAGCCAAAGCCGGTCGTGCCCACCGCGCCGCCTCCGAACATGCCGACCGGCGGCACCGACACGAAGCCGATGTCCCAGTACATGGGCCAGGCGCGGTAGGTGTAGGCCTCTGGCGCGTAGGCGTAGGTGGCGGGGTCGTTCGCGTCGACGGTGGTGAGGTTCGGGTCGCGCCCCGGGTAGCCGGCCATGTCGTAGTAGGGGTCGGCGTAGCCGTTCCACCATGAGTTCGAGTACGGGCCGCGCGCGGGCGAGCCGCCGGTGGCGACGGCCTGCGGCACGATGCCATGTGCGGGCGAGGCATCCGGTGCGCCGCCTGCCTCCGGCACCGAGCCGACCGGCGGGATGCCCGTCGGCACGAGCGGCATCGGCGCGGGCGCCTGCGCGGCGCGCTGCGCGCGGTGCGCGCGGTCCCACTCCATCTGCAGGCCGCGGCGGCGCAGCGCGTCCTCCGGAGGTGGCGCGTCCTTCGGCGGCACCGGCGGGTTCCACCCCATGCGGCGCATGTAGCCGGGCGCCCACGCCTGGTAGACGCCGAGCAGGCTGCGCGCGTCGAGGAAGGCCGACAGCGCGTCGACCGAGCGCCGCTGGCGGTTGAGCTGGTTCCACGAGGCGCGCGCAACGCCGGCCTCGACCTCGATCGCCTGCTCGAGGTGCTCGACGTCGTTCGTGCGCGCGGACTTCGGCATGCCGGCCGCGTGCTGCATGGCGGCCTCGACCGCGTCGTCGAAGGTGAGCTGGTCGAGCGACGGCACCCAGTCGTGGGCGAAGCGCGCCCAGTCGGACTCGAGATTCCGCTCGTCGATGAAGGCGTGCATCGCGGCGATGCGGCGCGTGGCATCGAGCGAGGCGTGGTGCGCGGCATGGTCGACGGCCTCGAGCGCGTCGCGCTCGGCCTCGAGCTTCGCGAGTCCCGGGTCGTGCGGCCACACCGTGCCGTGCGGCAGCGCGACGGCGGGCAGCCGGCCGGGGGCGTCGAGCCCGGGCGTCGGGGGTTCGTCGGGACGCGGGCTCGGCTTCGGGGGCGTGGCCGGCACGTCGGTCGGCTGGCCCGCGGGCACGGGCGCGCCGAAGGCGTGCGTGCCGCCACCGGCCGGTGCGTCCTGCGCCGGGGCGGGCGCCTGGCTTGCGGCGAGGACGGCGATCGCGGTGGCAAGGGCAGGGTGCATCGCGGGGTGAGCGTAGCGCTCGAGGCGCGTCGGCAGGCAGCGGCACGTAGACTTTGTGCCCCCATGAACGCGAATGCCCCCTCGCCGTCCGGCCAGCGCCGGGAGAAGGTCGTCCTGGTCACCGGCGCCGGCGGCGAGATGGGCCACGGCCTGATCTCGGCGCTCTCGGCCGCCGGGCGCGCGATCGTGGCGATGGACATCCGCGAGCTCGACGCGGAGGTGCGCGAGCATTGCCGCAGCGCCTACGTCGGCGACATCTGCGACCCTGGCCTCATGGAGCGCCTGCATGCGCAGTACGAGGTGGCGGAGATCTTCCACCTGGCCGCGCTGCTCTCGACCCGCGGCGAGTTCGCGCCCGAGACCGCGCACCACGTGAACGTGGGCGGCACGCTCAACCTGCTGCGATTGGCCGCCGAGCAGGCGCGCAGCCACGGCCAGCGCGTCAAGTTCATGTTCCCAAGCTCGATCGCCGCCTACGGCATGCCGAGCCTGGACGAGAAGCGGCGCCACCCGGTGGTGGGCGAGGACCAGTTCCCGCACCCGCACACGATGTACGGTGTCAACAAGCGCGCGGGCGAGGAGCTCGGCCGCTACTACCAGGACCACTACCGAAAGCTCGCCAAGGACCGTCTGGCGCACCCGATCGACTTCCGCTCGATCCGCTTCCCGGGGATCGTCTCCAGCGAGACCGTGCCGTCGGGCGGCACCAGCGACTACGGCCCCGAGATGATCCACGCCGTGGCGCAGGGCAAGGCCTACGAGTGCTTCGTCCGCCCGGACACGCGCATCCCGTTCATGACCATGCCCGAGGCGATCGACGCGATGCTGCGCCTGGCCGCGGCGCCGAAGGAGCGCCTCTCGCGCACCGTCTACAACGTGGCGGCCTTCAGCCCGACCGCGGCCGACTTCGAGCGCCTGGCGCGCGCCGCGTTCCCGGGCGCCTCGGTGCGGTTCGTGCCGGACCTTGGCCGCCAGGCGATCGTCGACAGCTGGCCCGAGGAGTGCGACGACGCGGCCGCCCGCCGCGACTGGGGCTGGACGCCGACCTACACGTTCGAGACGGCCTTCGAGCGCTACCTGCTGCCGAAGGTGCGGGCCCGCTACGCCGGCGCCATGGCCTGAACGCACGCCGGAAGTACCCTTCCCGGGATGACGACCCTCGCCGAGCGCGGCTTCGAGACGCGCACCGACCGGATCCTCTCGTCGCTCAAGGAGAGCGGGCAGCTGAAGCACCTGCAGACGATCGAGGGCCCGATGGGCGCCTCGGTGAGGCTGCGCGGCTACGGCGACGTGGCGTGCTTCTGCTCGAACAACTACCTCGGCCTCGCCGACCACCCCGAGGTGGTGGAGGCCGGGATCGCCGGGCTGCGCCGCTACGGCGCGGGCACCGCGAGCGTGCGGTTCATCTGCGGCACCTTCGAGTGCCATGAGGCCCTCGAGGCGCGGATCGCCGAGCTGTACGGCGTGGAGGCGGCGTACTCGTTCACGAGCTGCTGGAACGCCAACGAGGCGATCTTCCCCACGCTCTGCGAGCCGGGCGACCTGATCATCAGCGACGAGCTGAACCACGCGTCGATCATCGACGGCATCCGGCTGGCGGCGGTGATCAAGAAGGGCTGCCACAAGGGCGTGTTCCGCCATGCCGACGTCGGCGACCTGCGCGCGAAGCTGGCCGCGGCGCGCGCCAACCCGGACGTCACCGGCGCCATCTGGGTGGTGACCGACGGCGTCTTCTCGATGGAAGGCGACATCGGCGACCTGCCGGCGCTGCGCGCGGCGTGCGACGAGTTCGGCGCGATCCTGGTGGTGGACGACAGCCACGGCACGGGCGTCATGGGGCGCACCGGCCGCGGCACGCACGAGCACTGGGGCATGCCGGGCACGGCGATCGACTACTTCACGGGCACGCTGGGCAAGGCGCTCGGCGGCGCCGCCGGCGGCTACGTGGTGGGCTCGCGCCGGGCGGTGGACCTCCTGGTGCAGCGCGGCCGGCCGACCCTCTTCTCGAACGCGCTGCCGGCGACGGTCGCGTGCAGCGCGACCAAGGCGATCGAGGTCCTGATGCGCGAGCCGCAGCGCGTGCAGAAGCTCCGCGACAACGTGGCCTACGCGCGCACGGTGATCCGCGAGGCCGGCTTCGACGTGCTGGAGAGCCCGACCGCGATCTGCCCGATCATCGTGCACGACACGGCGAAGGCGATCGCGATGTCGCGTCGGCTCCTGGAGCTCGGGGTGTTCGTGATCGGCTTCGGCTTCCCGGTGGTGCCCGAGGGCCACGCGCGCCTGCGCTGCCAGGTGAGCGCGGCGCACGAGAAGCACCACCTCGACGCCTTCGCCGAGGCGCTGCGCACGCTGCGGCGGGAGTTCAAGTGATCTACCAGCGGGTGTACGACAAGGCCCTCGCGCAGGCGAGCTACCTCGTCGGCTGCCCGGAGTCGCGCGAGGCGGTCCTCTTCGACCCCGAGCGCGACATCGACCGCTACGAGCGCGAGGCCGAGTCGCTCGGCCTGCGCATCGTGGCGGTCGCGGAGACGCACCACCACGCGGACTTCGTGAGCGGCATGCGCGCCTTCGCGGCGTCGCGGCCGGTCGAGGTCATGCTGAGCGGGATGGGCGCGCCGCCCTCGTGGATCGCCGAGGGGCCGTTCCATGCCGGCGCGCGCGTGCGGCTCCTGAAGGACGGCGAGGAGTTCCGGATCGGCTCGCTGCGCTTCCGCACGCGCCACACGCCCGGGCACACCCGCGAGGCGCTGAGCTTCGAGTTCGTCGGGGAGCAGGGCTTCCCGATCGCGCTCTTCTCCGGGGACTTCCTGTTCGCGGGCGACATCGGCCGGCCGCACCTCGGGTTCCTGGCGACGGGCGGCATGACGTTCGTGGTGAGCGCCGAGGCGCTTCGGCGCAGCCTGGCGCTCCTCGACGACATGCCCGACGCGACCGTGGTGCTGCCCGGCCACGGGGCAGGCAGCGCCTGCGGAAAGATGATCTGCCGCCTGCCGGAGACCACGGTGGGCATCGAGCGCGTGATCAACCGGCCGCTTCGCTCGAAGGACGACGGCCCGCGCTTCATGGAAGGCCTGCTCCGCGACCAGCCCGACCCGCCGCCCTACTTCGGGCGCGTGAAGAAGGCGAACGAGCGCGGGCCCGAGGTGCATGAGGGCGTGCCGAGCCCGCCGCGCCTGGGGCCGGAGGCGTTCCTGGAGGCCTCGCGGGGCCTGAACCGCGTCACCATCGACACCCGCGAGTGGGGCGAGTGGCTCGACGGCCACCTGCCGGGATCGATCTTCAGCATGCTCGACCAGTACTTCGGGCCGACGGTGGCCAACTACGTCGAGCCGGGCGACGAGGTGCTCCTGGTGTGCGAGCCCGAGGCGGTCGACCACGCGGTGCGCGTCCTCTACCGCGTGGGGATCGACGCCTTCGCCGGGTGGATCGCGCCGCGCGAGTTCGCGCAGATCGACGAGGACGCGTTCGAGCCGGCCGGCTGCGAGGAGATCTGGCCGCGCGAGGCGCACCGGCGCATCTCGGGCGGCCACGCCGACGTGCTCGACGTGCGCTCGAAGGCCGAGTACCGCACCGGCCACGTGGACGGCGCCGCGAACATCCCGTTCATCCAGCTGGCCGAGCGCTGGCGCGAGCTCGACGCGTCGCGCCCGCTGGTCGTCTACTGCCGAAGCGGCAACCGCAGCGCCCGCGCGTGCGCGTACCTGCGCCGCCGCGGCCTGCGCGTGGCGAACCTGCGCGGCGGCTACTGGCCGTACGTCGGGCGCGGCTTCTGAGGCGCGGGGCGCTCAGCGCACGCTCAGGGTCGGCTGCACGAACCCGCCGAGGGCCTGCACGCTCACCTGCGAGGCGAGGCGCTGGCACAGGCCGTCGAGGTCGCGGCCGAGTGCCGGCACCGACCAGTTGGCGAGCGGGGTGCCCGCGTCGGTGTTGGCGCGCAGCTGCATGTGGATCGGCAGGCCGCCCAGGAAGGGCAGGCCCATCTCCTGGGCCATCACCTGCGCGCCGCCGCGGCCGAAGAGGTCGTACTCCTTGCCGTCGTCGCCCACGAAGTGGCTCATGTTCTCGACGACGCCGAGGATCGGGATCCCCAGCTGCTGGAACATGCGCACGGCGCGGCGCGCGTCGTCCTGCGCGATCCGCTGCGGCGTGCACACCACCACCGCGCCGGTGAGGGGCAGCAGCTGGCTCATGGTGAGCGGCACGTCGCCGGTGCCCGGGGGAAGGTCGATGATCAGGTAGTCGAGCGCACCCCAGTCGGTCTGCAGCGCGAGCTGCTTGAACGCGCCGTGCGCCATCGGGCCGCGCCAGACGAGCGCCTTCTCGGGCTCGACCAGCTTGCCCAGGGTCATGGCCTTGATGCCGTGCACCTCGAAGGGCAGCAGCATGTTGCCGCGCGCCGCGGTCGGCACGTCGGCCAGGCCGAGGACGGTCGGGACGCTCGGGCCGTAGATGTCGCCGTCCAGGAGGCCGACCTTCGCGCCGTAGCGCGCCAGTCCGACGGCGAGGTTCGCGCTCACGGTGCTCTTGCCGACGCCGCCCTTGCCGGCGCCCACGGCGATGATGTTCTTCACCATCGGCAGCGGGTTGGCACCGTCGCGGGTGCGTTCGTTGGCGGTGCGCACGTCGGCGGTGAACTCGATCTCCAGCTTCCCGAGGGGCTCTCCCGTCTCGATCGACTTCTCGCGGACGGCCGCGTCGATGTCGCCCCGGATCTTGTCCTTCATGGGGCACGCCGGGGTGGTGAGTTCGATGACCAGCCGGACGTCGTTTCCGGACTGGACCACGTCCTTGACCATGCCCAGGGTGACCAGGTCCTTCTTCAGGTCCGGGTCCTGGACCGTCCGGAGGGCGTCATGGAGGTGCTTGGAGGTGAGTGCCATGGCGTGGGGAAGGGGGAAGATGGTATCCCGGTGGCGCAATCCGGCCCGGCCGACCGCCGTTCTGCCCCCAGAAGGAGCCACCGCCCAATGTTGACCGCCGCCCGCCCCGCCGTCTTCGCCGCTACCAGCCTGCTGACCGCCGCGATCGCCCTCGCCGACGACGCCAAGGCGCCGCCCCTCGGCGGCCCGCCGGTCGCCAAGGATGCCGACACTGGCAAGGACGGCTTCGGCATGGAAGGCGGGCCGAAGGGCCGCGAGCGGCCGATGCAGGCCGCGCTCGCCGAACGTCGCAACGGCGAACTGTGGCGGCGCGCGTTCGAGGAGGTGATGCCGACGCTGTCGCAGGAAGTGCAGGCGGAGGCGCGCAGCTTCTGCATCTCCTCCAGGACCGCGGGGTCCGGCTTCGCGGGCGCCGCAGGCTTGCCATCGGCGTCGCCGCCGTCCTGCATCGCCTCGCGGCGCGCACGCACCTTCTCCTCGAGTTCCTTGAGC
>JBJTJU010000040.1:0-9357 GCA_046096165.1 Phycisphaerales bacterium
CCGTGAAGATCACCCTCGCGGGCCCGAACGACATCCGCAGCTGGAGCTTCGGCGAGGTCAAGAAGCCCGAGACGATCAACTACCGCACCTACCGTCCCGAGCGCGACGGCCTGTTCTGCGAGCGGATCTTCGGGCCCGAGCGCGACTTCGAGTGCGCGTGCGGCAAGTACAAGGGCACCAAGTACAAGGGCATCATCTGCGACCGCTGCGGCGTGAAGGTCACGCACAGCCGCGTGCGCCGCAAGCGCATGGGCCACATCAACCTGGCCGCGCCCATCGTCCACATCTGGTACTTCAAGGCCATGCCGAGCCGCCTCGGCAACCTGCTGGCCATGAAGACCAGCGACATCGAGAAGGTCGTCTACTTCCAGGACTACGTGGTCACCGACCCGGGCTCCACCGAGCTCGAGTTCAAGCAGATGCTCACCGAGGACGAGCACCGCGCGGCCGTCGAGAAGTTCGGCCCCGGCTCGTTCACCGCGATGATGGGCGCCGAGGCGGTCCGCGAGCTGCTCTCGCCGATGCGCCTGGACCTCGCCGACGAGGCCATCAAGCTCCGCGAGGAGCTGATGACCACCAAGAGCAAGCAGAAGCAGAAGGACCTGTCCAAGCGGCTCAAGATCGTCGAGCGCATCCGCAACAGCCCGAACGACCCCACCTGGATGGTGCTCGACGTCATCCCGGTGATCCCGCCGGACCTGCGCCCGCTGGTCATGCTGGAGAGCGGAAACTTCGCCACCAGCGACCTCAACGACCTGTACCGGCGCATCATCAACCGGAACAACCGCCTCAAGAAGCTGATGGACCTCAATGCCCCCGAGGTCATCATCCGCAACGAGAAGCGCATGCTCCAGCAGGCCGTCGACGCGCTGTTCGACAACGGCCGCTGCCGCCGCCCGGTGCTCGGTTCGTCCAACCGCCCGCTCAAGTCGATCACCGACATGATCAAGGGCAAGCAGGGCCGCTTCCGCGAGAACCTGCTCGGCAAGCGCGTCGACTACTCGGCGCGCTCGGTCATCGTGGTCGGCCCGGAGCTGAAGCTCTGGCAGTGCGGCCTGCCGAAGAAGATCGCCCTGGAGCTCTACCAGCCCTTCATCATCCGCAAGCTGAAGGAGCAGGGGCTGGCCGACACCATCAAGAGCGCCAAGCGCATGCTCGAGCGGCGCGACGCCGAGGTGTGGGACATCCTGGAGACGGTCATCAAGAACCACCCGGTCCTGCTGAACCGCGCCCCCACCCTGCACCGCATGGGCATCCAGGCCTTCGAGCCGGTGCTCGTGGAGGGCAACGCCATCCGCATCCACCCGCTGGTGTGCACGGGCTACAACGCCGACTTCGACGGCGACCAGATGGCCGTCCACCTGCCGCTCAGCGTCGAGGCCCAGGCCGAGGCGCAGGTGCTGATGATGTCGATCCACAACGTCTTCAGCCCCGCCAACGGCAACCCGATCGTCAGCCCGTCCCAGGACATCGTCATGGGCGTGTACTTCCTGACGGTGGGCTTCAAGGACGTCCCCGCCGAGAAGGGCCGCATCCCGCGCTTCGCCGACCAGGCCGAGGCGATGCTCGCCTACGACCGCGGCGCGATCGACCTGCACGACTGGATCGAGGTCCGCCTCGACCGGTTCTCCGAGAGCGTCGAGAAGGAGAAGGACCAGCCCAAGGCGCTGCCGGCCAACCGCCGCACGCTGACCACGCTCGGCCGCCTCCTCTTCAACGAGATCCTGCCGGACGGCATGCCCTTCTACAACTGCTCGCTGAGCAAGAAGGGCGCTGCGCGCGTCATCGACGACACCTTCCACCGCCGCGGCAAGGCCGACACCATCGACCTCCTCGACCGGATGAAGGAGGTCGGCTTCCGCTACTCCACGATCTCGGGCCTCTCCTTCGGCATCACCGACCTGCGCATCAGCGCGGAGAAGGAGAAGCTGATCGAGGAGACCGAGAAGAAGGTGCTGAAGATCGTGCGCAGCTACGAGAACGGAGCGATCACCGACACCGAGCGCCGCAACCAGGTGCTCGAGCTGTGGGCGAAGTGCCGCAACGACATCTCCGACCGCCTCATGGAGACCCTGAAGAACGACCGGCGCGACCCGGCCACGGGCCTCGAGACGGACATGGCCACCAAGGCGGGCGACAAGTACCTGAACCCGGTGCACCTGTTCGCCGAGAGCGGCGCCCGAGGCAACCGCAGCCAGATGCAGCAGCTCGCCGGCATGCGCGGCCTGATGGCCAAGCCGAGCGGCGAGATCATCGAGACGCCCATCCGCTCGAACTTCCGCGAGGGCCTCACCGTCCTCGAGTACTTCGCCTCGACGCACGGCGCCCGCAAGGGACTGGCCGACACCGCGCTCAAGACCGCCGACTCCGGCTACCTCACGCGCAAGCTCTGCGACGTGGCGCAGTCGGTCACCGTGGTCGAGCCCGACTGCGGCACCAAGCGCGGCGTGCCCAAGCGCGCGCTGTACAAGGGCGAGGACGTGGACGTGCCGCTGCACATCCAGGTCCGCGGCCGCACCGCGCTCGAGACGATCATCGACCCGCGCACGGACCGCACGGTGGTGGCCAAGAACCAGGTCATCACCGACGCCATCGCGCGCGACATCGAGGACCTCGGCATCAACACGGTGCACGTCCGCAGCCCGCTCACCTGCGACACCGCACGCGGCGTGTGCGCCTGCTGCTACGGCATGGACCTCTCGACGGGCCAGCCCGTCGAGCAGGGCATGGCCGTCGGCATCATCGCGGCGCAATCGATCGGCGAGCCCGGCACCCAGCTCACCATGCGCACCTTCCACACGGGCGGCATCGCGGTCAGCACCGTCGCCGACACCGTGCACAAGGCGCAGAACGCGGGCGTCGTCGAGGTCGTCGACTGCAACGAGGTCGAGACCGTGATGGAGGACGGCTCGACCGCGATGGTGGCCCTCAAGAAGAACGGCATCATCCGCATCAACGACGCCAAGGGCCGCGAGCTGGAGCACCACCGCGTGCCCTACGGCGGCACCATCCTGGTCCGCTCCGGCGACGCCGCCAAGAAGGGCCAGGCGCTGGTGCGCTGGGACGGCACCAAGACGCCGATCCTGGCCGAGAAGCCCGGCATCATCCGCTTCGAGGACGTGATCGAGGGCCAGACCGTCAAGGTCGAGACCCGCGGCACCATCATCGAGCGCATCGTCACCGAGCACACCGGCGAGCGCCACCCGCGCATCACCATCGTCGATGCCCAGGGCGCCATCCTCGACTTCCACCACCTGCCCGCGAAGGCGCGCATCGAGGTGAGCGAGGACCAGGAGGTCCGCGCCGGCCAGCTGGTCGCCAGCCAGCCGAAGGAGGCCGGCCGCAGCGCCGACATCGTCGGCGGCCTGCCGCGCGTCACCGAGCTCTTCGAGGCCCGCAACCCGAAGGAGCCGGCGGTGCTGGCGGAGATCGCGGGCCGCGTCGAGCTGCTCAGCGAGAAGCGCAAGGGCAAGATGACCATCCGCGTGCTGGCGGACTCGGGCGAGGAGCACGAGCACCACGTCCCGCAGGGCAAGCACCTGCGCGTCCACACGGGAGACCGCGTCGACGCGGGCATGCCGCTCACCGAGGGCGCGCAGGTCCCGGCCGACATCCTCCGCATCCGCGGCGAGGAGGCGCTCTACACCTACATGCTCGACGAGGTGCAGAACGTGTACCGCGCCCAGGGCGTGGCGATCTCGGACAAGCACATCGAGGTCATCCTGCGCCAGATGCTGGGCAAGGTCCGCGTCACCACCTCCGGCGACACGAACTTCCTGCCCAACGAGATCGTCGAGCGCTTCGAGCTGCGTGCGCGCAACGAGCAGCTCTCGGGCATGCTGCGCGTGGAGGACCCGGGCGACACCGACCTCCCGGCCGGCGGCCTGGTCACCAAGGACGAGGCCAAGGAGGCCAACGCGCTCGCGAAGGACAAGGGCGGCAAGGAGGCCAAGACCCGCAAGCCGAAGCCCGCGACCTTCAAGACGCTGCTCCTGGGCATCACCAAGGCCTCGCTGCAGAGCGAGAGCTTCCTCTCGGGCGCGAGCTTCCAGGAGACCACCAAGGTGCTCACCGAGGCGGCCCTGGGCGGCGCGACCGACGAGCTGCGCGGCCTGAAGGAGAACGTGATCCTGGGCCACCTCATCCCCGCCGGCACCGGCTGCGAGCAGTACCAGCGCATCCAGGTGGCCAAGCTGGTCGAGGTGCCCGAGGGCGACGAGACCAGCGACGAGGCGTATCTCGAGGAGGCCCGCGAGGAGGCCGAGGAGCTGGGCGCGGAGAGCCCCGAGTTCGCGTCCACCATCAGCAAGGAGAGCCTCGCCGAGGCGCTCCGCGCCGGTGCCGCGGCCGAGGGCGCGTCCGAGTTCGGCGCGAGCGAGTTCCCGCCCGACGAGGAGCCCGCCGACTGAAGTCGGTGCCAGGAACGCCTGTCACGACTTTCCGAGTGACCCCATCCGCTGACCATGGCCCCATGGCCGGGGGCTGCGCGCATGGGCCCCTCGACTCCCGCGCCATGCACTCCGCCTTCCGGTCCGTCGCAGGCGCCATCCACGCACTCGCGCTCGCGCCCGGCGTCGCCGCGCAGTCGGGCGCGCCCGACGCCGCCCCTGCCCCCGCGCCCGCCCCGGACGGGCCGTCCGCCGGCGGCGCCGCGGTCGACCCGGCCGCCGCGCGCCTGCGCAATTCCGTCATCAAGCTGGCCTGCAAGCTCGAGCCGCGGAGCGCCGTGCGCCCGTGGAAGCTCGACCCCATCGAGGAGGTGGGCGGCTCCGGCGTGGTGATCGCCCCGGGCCGCGTCCTCACCAACGCGCACGTCGTGCACCAGGCGAGCGAGGTGCTGCTCGAGACCGAGCGCACCGCCCTCCCCGTCCCGGGCAAGGTGCTCGCGGTCGACCTCGGCCGCGACCTGGCATTGGTGCAGGTGGACGACGCGGACTTCAACGCCGACCACCCGCCGGTCGAGCTCCTCGATGGCCTGCCGAAGGACGGCAGCCGCGTCACCGTGATGGGCTTCCCGATGGGCGGCGAGTCGCTCTCCACCACCAGCGGCGTGGTCAGCCGCTGCGAGTGGGCCGAGGTCGGCCTGAACGACGAGGAAGGCATGCGCATCCAGGTGGATGCGGCCGTCAACTTCGGCAACAGCGGCGGCCCCGCGTTCGTCGACGGGCGCATCGCGGGCCTCGCCTTCAGCGGCGCAGACAGCTCGGTCGCCGACAACATCTCCTACCTGATCGCGACCGAGGAGATCCGCCGCTTCCTCCGCGAGGCCGAGGCCGGCGCACTGCGCGGCAACTGCGAGCTGCACGCCTCCGTCCAGACGCTCGAGAACCCCGCGCTGCGCGGGAAGCTCGGGGTCGGCTCAAAGACCAGCGGCGTCGTGGTGATCGACCAGAAGGGCGGACCGCTCAAGCCCTGGGACATCATCACCAAGGCCAACGGCATGGCCATCGACAACAAGGGCCAGGTGACGCTCGAGGACGGCCGCAAGGTGTCGATGTCCTGCGCGCTCGGGCGCTTCGACCCGGCCAAGGACGGGAAGACCATCCCGCTCGAGGTCATCCGCGACGGCACGCCCATCACGGTGGACCTGCCCGCCGTCGGCAGCCGCGAGGGCATCGTGCGCTCGCGCCCGAACGGCGACTACCCCTACCTCGTCTGCGGCCCGCTCGCGTTCGGCCCGATGCACAAGGACCTGCTCTCGGAGCTGGCGTCGATGGGGTCCGCCGGCCTCTTCTACATGGGTGGCGGGCCGGTGATCCCGGCGCTCGCCGACAGCCGTCCCTCCGATGGGCGCGAGATCGTCGCGGTGCTGGGACCCATGATGTCGAGCCCGGTCGGGCGCGGCTACGACGTCATCCCGGGACAGACCGTGAGGAGCATCAACGGGAAGGAGTTCCGCAACTTCGCCGAGTTCGTCGACGTGATGCGCGACGTCGACGGCGAGTGGATCGTCCTCGACTTCAACGAGCGCGGCATCGAGCGGCTGGTGTTCCGGCGCCAGGAGTTCATGGACGCCACCGAGCCCGTCATGGAATCGAACGGCATCCGCCAGCAGGCCTCGAAGGACATCCGCGACCGATGGAACGCCCGAAGCAAGTGATGCCCGGCAAGGGCGGCCCCTGGTACCGCGACGGCCTGCGCTTCGAGTGCACGATGTGCGGCAACTGCTGCACCGGGCCCGAGGGCGCGGTGTTCTTCTCGCCCGAGGAGGGCGAGCGCATGGCCGCGAAGGTCGGCGTGCCGCTCGAGGAGTTCCTCGCGAAGTACTCGCGCCGCCTCGGCCGCCAGCGCTCGCTCGCCGAGCACGTGACCGAGCACGGCAACGACTGCGTCTTCCTCGACCGCGCGTCGATCCCCGGCAAGGCGGTCTGCGCCCTCTACGAGGCACGGCCCGAGCAATGCCGCACCTGGCCCTTCTGGGAGGGCAACCTCCGCAGCCGCAAGGCCTGGGAGGACACCAAGCGGCACGTGCCCTGCCCCGGCATGGACTCGGGACCGGTGCACGACCTGGTGCAGATCACCGTCGCGCTCGAGCGCGACCGCGCGGGCGGCGGGAGCTGGGCACGTTGAGCGCGGGGCCCGATCCCTTCGCGCAGCTGCCGCCGGACGCCGCCGACCTCGCGTGCCGCTGGAGCGAGGCGGCCTGGTCCCCCGCGGTCGATGCCGCGCTCCGCGCGCTCCACGAGGAGATGGCCGCGGCCACGGCCGCCCTGGGCCCGCGCTGCGACGCAAGCGGCCGCTGCTGCAACTTCGACGCCTGGGGCCACCGCCTCTACGCCACGGGCCTGGAGACCGCGTGGTGCCTGCGCGGGCTCGGTGCCGTGCCCGGCCGCGACGCCGTCCTCGCCGCGTGGGGCCGCGGCGACTGCCCCTTCCTGGAAGGCCGCCGCTGCGGCGCGCACCCGTGGCGCCCGATCGGGTGCCGCGCCTACTTCTGCGACCCGAAGGCGGCCGGCTGGCAGGAAGACCTGTCCGAACGCATGCTCGCGCGCCTGCGCGGCGTGCACGAGGCGCACGGCGTGCCCTACCGCTACGGCGAGTGGCGGACGATGCTCGCCCACTTCGCGTCCTGAGCGGGCACGCGTAGACTCGTGCGGCTCCCGATGCCGACCGCCGAAGAGTCCATCCGATCGGTCGCCTTCGTCAGCCTCGGCTGCCCGAAGAACCTCGTCGACAGCGAGAAGATGCTCGGCGTCCTCGGCCAGGGGGGGCTGAGGCTCGTCTCCGACCATGACGCCGCGGACGCGATCGTCATCAACACCTGCGGCTTCCTGGAGGCATCGAAGGACGAGAGCCTCGACGTGATCCACGAGGCGCTCGAGCGCAAGCGCGCCGGCAAGGTGAAGCGCGTGGTGGTCGCCGGCTGCCACGTGCAGCGCCACCGCGCGCGCCTGCTGGAGTGGGCGCCCGGGATCGACG
Organism: Phycisphaerales bacterium; assembly: GCA_046096165.1. Classification (GTDB taxonomy): domain Bacteria; phylum Planctomycetota; class Phycisphaerae; order Phycisphaerales; family SM1A02; genus UBA966. The sequence continues at coordinate 7,420 of JBJTJU010000040.1, forward strand.
CCATGATCGGCGTCTTCGACCGCGACCACGTCATGGACGCCGTGCGCGGCCCGGCGGCGCGCGCCGCCCACGCGGGGCCCGGTGCCGGGGCCGACGGCCCGCGCTACTGGATCGCGGGGAACGCCCTCCAGGCGGCCGCCGAGCGCGGGATGCAGGTCGCGGGCCTCACGGTGAACGGCAAGGACGGCCGCGGGATCGGCTACTTCGAGGACGACTCGAACCGGTTCCGCCTGACGCCGCGCCACTGGGCCTACCTGCGCGTCAGCGAGGGCTGCAACCAGCGCTGCGCCTTCTGCACCATCCCGTCGATCCGCGGCAAGATGCGCTCCAAGCCCGTCGAGACGATCGTCTCGGAGGCGCGGGCGCTGCTCGCCGACGGCGCGTTCGAGCTGAACCTGATCGGGCAGGACACCACGAGCTTCGGCGACGACATCGGCGACGGCGAGGGCCTGGTCGGCATGCTGGCCGCCGTCGACCGCGCCGTCGCCGAGCACGGCGCCGGCTGGGTGCGCCTGATGTACGCCTACCCGTCGAACTTCACCGACGAGATGATCGACGCGATCGCGCGCCTCGAGCACGTGGTCAAGTACGTCGACATGCCGCTGCAGCACATGAGCGACCGCATGCTCACGGCGATGCGCCGACACACCTCGAAGGCCCAGCAGGCATCGCTGCTTGAGCGCCTGCGCGAGCGCGTGCCGGGGATGGCGATCCGCACCACCTTCATCACCGGCTTCCCCGGCGAGACCGCCGAGGACCATGCCGAGCTGCTCGAGTTCGTGCGCGACTTCGGCTTCGACGCCATGGGCGTCTTCCGCTACTCGCGCGAGGACGGCACGCCCGCCGGCACCATGGACGCCGACCCGGCGCTGCACGTGCCGGAAGAGGTCAAGCTCGGGCGCGAGCGCGAACTCATGCTCGCCCAGCAGGAGCTCGCTTTCGAGGCGGCCGCCTTCCAGGCCGAGCAGCGCACCCAGTTCGACGTGCTCGTGGATGGCCCCGCCGCCGGCGGCACCGTGGGCCGCCGCACCGCGGGAGTCGGCGACGGCGGCACGCTCCACGTCGGCCGCTGCTACCACCAGGCGCCGCAGATCGACGCGCTCACCTACGTCCTCTCGCGCGAGCCGCTCGCGCCCGGCGAGCTCGTCCGCTGCACCGCGGTCGCGAGCGACGGCTACGACCTCGTCGCCCAGCCCACTTCCGACATCGAGCGCAAGGTCGTGCTGCCCGTGCTCGGCCGCTGAGCGCCGCGGCCTATCCTCCGTCCATGCCAACCCGCCCGACCGCCGCCCTGCTGCTCCTTGCCCTCGCGCTTCCGGCGCTCGCCGCGCAGAACGCCAAGCAGGTGCGCGAGGCGCCGATGGACTTCGACCCCGCGAAGCCGGAGCGGATCGAGGGCTGGTGGTCGAACGGGCAGGAACTGATGCGCCTGGACCCGAACGGCGCCTACCGCATGTGGCTCACCCAGGACCGGTTCAAGCGGCCCGTCGAGGTGGGTGCCTGGCGGCGCACCAACTACGTGTTCTTCGACCTCGAGCCCTACCGCGCCAAGCCGGGCACGCGCATCCGCGTCAACCTGCAGAAGGACGCGGGGCTCACCGAGCTGGTCCGCGAGGGCATGGCCGACTTCCGCTGGCTGCCCGGGCCGCCGCACGTCATCGCCGACGACATGCTCGGCGCGTGGGTGTCTCCCTCCGAGCAGCTCCTCATCCTCGACAGCGGCCGCTACGAGTGGCGTCGCACGGTCGCGACGACAGGCATCACCGAGCACTCGGGCATCTGGGACACGGACAACGACGTGCTGGTGCTCGGGCCGGATTCGCCGGCGCATGCATCAGCCGGCCAGCCGCGGTCTCCAGTGCCAGGGCGCCATCCCTCTCGCGCACGAGCCGAAGGCGGATGGTGTCGATCGCCGGCGAGTCCGGCCCGAGCACCAGC
>JBJTJU010000041.1:0-3947 GCA_046096165.1 Phycisphaerales bacterium
CAGCTCGACCGCTTCTTCTTCAAGCTCGAGGTGGGCTACTCGACGCGCGCTGACCTGCGCGAGATCCTGAACCGCACCACCGCGGGCGCCGTCGACGAGCCGCAGAAGGCGATCGACGCCGAGACGATCCTGCGCCACCAGAGGCTGGTGCGCGCTGTGCGCATCTCCGATGCCGTGCAGGACTACGCCGTGCGCGTCGTGCTGGCCACGCACCCGCGCGGGCAGTTCGCCACGCCGCTCGTCAACCAGTTCCTGCGCTTCGGGGCAAGCCCGCGCGCGGCGCAGACGATTGTGCTGGGCGCGAAGGTGAAGGCGCTGCTGGCGGGCCGCACCAGCGTCGCCGCCGAGGACATCAAGTCCGTGGCCCTTCCCGCGCTGCGCCACCGCGTGCTCCTCAACTTCGAGGCCGAGGCCGAGGGCCGCGGCGCGGACGAGATCGTCACGAACATCCTGGACACGGTGCCCGCCGCCGCCGCGGACTTCGCGGGCGCCCGCTGAGGCCTACGGCCGCGGACCCGCGTCCCAGCGGATGTCCGGCGTGCGCCCGGCGACCGGCCCGCGCGTGCGCTCAGCGTCCGGGTCGCCGCGGTCGGCGGGAAGCTCGATCCGCATGCGCGTGCCGCGCGGCGAGCGGTCGGCATGGAGGATGCGCCCGCCGTGCCGCTCGACCAGCTTGCGCGCCACCGCGAGCCCGAGGCCCGTGCCCCGCTGTCCCTTGGTGCTCGCGAAGGGCTCGAAGAGCCGCGGGCGCTGCTCGCGCGGCACGCCGGGGCCGTCGTCGTCGACCTCGACGGCGAAGCGGCCGTCCGTTGCCTCGAGCGCGCAGCGCACGGACACCGTGCCCGTCCGGTCGGGCGCGGCCTCGATGGCGTTCGCCACCAGGTTGAGGACCGCCTGGTGCACCGCGTTCGCGTCGATCGGTGCGGGCGGCAGCGGCGCATCGACCTGCAGCGAGAGCCGCACGCGGCGCCGCGCCGCGGTGGACTGCATCAGCTCGACCACCTCGCCGACCACTGCCTCGAGCGGGGTCTCCTCGATCTCGAGCGGCCGGTCCTTGGCGTAGGCGAGCATGTTCATCACGAGCCACGACACGCGGTCGAGGTTTCGCGCGACGATCGGCCACCCCTCGCGTGCCATCGCGAGGTCCTCGCGGCGCAGCGCGAGCTCCACCGCGTCCGCGCCGCTGCGCAGCCCCTGCAGGATGTTCTTGATGCCGTGGCTGATGGTGGCCACGGTCTCGCCGATCGCCTGCAGCCGGGCGGGATCGGTTCCCTCCGGCGCGGGCGGCGCGGCGGCCTCCGCCTCCACCACGCGGAGCTCCGTGTCGCCGCACCGGAGCACGTCGCCTGCACGCAGGGCGCGGCGCCCGGCGACGCGCTCGCCGTTCACCAGCGTCCCGTGCGTGCTCTGCAGGTCGCGGACGAACCACCCGTCCGGCGACGGCGTCAGCTCCGCGTGGCGGCGGCTCATGGTGGGGTCGGTGGAGCCGATCGCCTCGGTGCTGCGGCCGAGGAGCTGCGGTTCGGAGTCCGGCAGCACGTGGCGCGCGCCCGCGTCCGGCCCCGCGATGACCTCGAGCGCGATCACCCCGCGCCTTCGTCGATCGCCTTCGCGAGCTCCGCGGTGCGCTCGGGGTCCTTGCCTTCGAGCGCCTTCCGCTGCGCCTCGGCCTCGGTGCGGTCCCCGAGGCGCAGCGATGCCATGCCGAGCACGAAGCGTGCGTGCGTGTTCGTCGGGTCGGTCTCGATGGCGCGGCGTGCCATCGCCCGGGCCTGCTCCATGTCGCCGGCCTGGAAGCTCGAGACCGCGAGCTTGGTCTGCACCGCCGAGCGCGAGTGCACCGGCGCGGACGCCTCGGCCTTGCGGAACGCCTCGAGCGCCTTCGCGACGTCGCCGGATGCCTCGAGCGACGCGCCGCGGTGCGCATGCGCGGTCGGGTGCGCGGGCTCGAGCGCGATGGCGCGGTCGAACTCGTCGACGGCGTTGCCGCGGCGGCCGAGCTTGTCGTAGGCGTAGCCGAGCGCGGCGTGCAGGTTGGCGTCGTCCGGCCGGCGCTTGAGCGCGGCCTCGAGGCCCGCGGCGGCCTCCTTCCACTGCTTAAGCCCCAGCTGCGCGTAGGAAAGGGCGATCGATGCCTCGAGGTTTCCCGGCTCCATCTTCAGTGCAGTGCCGGCATGCGCGGCCGCGTCCTCCATGCGTCCCTGCTGCCAGCGCAGCATGGCGAGGAAGGTCTCGATGCCCGCGTCGTCCGCGCCGGCGGCACGCGCCGCGGCGAGCGCATCGGCGGCACGGTCGGGCTTTCCCTCGGCAAGCCACGCGTTGGCCAGCGCGAGCGCCGCGGCCTCGTGCGCCGGGTCGGCGGCCAGGGCCTGCTCCAGGGACTCGATCGCCTCGGTGCGCCGTCCCGCGCCAAGCTGCGCGTGGCCCAGGACGTGCATCGCGTGCGCGCGGCGCGCGGGCTCGGCGGTGGCCGGGAGCGCGACGGCCATCCGCGCGGCGTCGACCGCCTCGGCGTGCTGGCCGACCTCGTCGAGGAGGATGGCGAGGTTCGTCCAGGCACCGGCGATGCTCGCGTCGAACTCGATCGCCTGCCGGTACGAGGCGATGGCGCCGGGCAGCTTGCCTTCGCGCTGCAGCGCCACGCCGCGCTCGAAGGCGGTGACCCCGCGGGCATGCGCCTCGCGCGCGGCCTTCGCGGCGAGCTCGAGCTCGATCGCGCGGCGGCGCTCGGCCTCGGCGCGCTCGGCGGCGGCGCGGGCCTCCTCCCCGGCGCGGCGTGCGGCCTCGGCGGCCTCGGCGGCGAGTTGTTCGCGGGTCTTCCCGCCGGGCGCGGGCGGTTCGGCCGCCGGGGTCGGCGGTGGCGGCGGCGCGGGAGGTTCGGGCACCGCGGGCGCCGTCGATCCTGCCTTCGACCCGCTCGCGTATCCAAGCCGCCAGACGATCGCCACGCCCGCACCCAGGGCGAGCACCGCCGCGACGACTGCCACCGTCTTGCGCATGGCGCGCAGGCTACTGGGGCGGCCTACCGCTGGAACCCGTAGATCGGCCCGGTGCCCAGGAGGCGCGTCAGCTCGTCGAGCGCCGTGCGCGACTCATCGAGGAGCTTCGGGTCCGCCAGTTCCGCGGGCACCAGCGTCTCGCGGTAGTGCCGTCGCACCCACGCCTCGAGCGCCGCGTGGCGTTCGGACGACCACAGGCAGCCGGGCACGACCGCCGCGAGCTCGTCGGGCGTCAGCGGCACGCGCAGCCGCAGGCAGGCAGGTCCGCCGCCGTTTCGCATGCTCTCGCGCACGTCGAGGTGCACCGCGCGCTTCACCGGGCACGCGGGATCGTCGAGCATCGCCTGCACCGCGCGTGCCACGCCGGCGTGCGCGGCGCACTCGCCCGGCATGACGAGCGCCATCGTGCCGTCCGGCAGCGTGAGAAGCTGCGAGTTGAAGAGGTACGTCTCGACCGCGTCCTTCACCGTGACGTCGCGCGACGACACGGTCACCACGCGCAGCGCGCCGCCGAGCGCGGCGTCGAGGTCGTCGAGCACGCGGTGCTGGTCGACGAACGCATGCTCGTGCGCGAGCAGCATGTGGCCGTTGCCGACCGAGATCACGTCGTTGTGGAAGACGCCCTGGTCGATCGCGGCCGGGTGCTGCTGCGCCCACACGCATCGTGCCGGCGCGATGCCGTGCCGATCGGCGATCGCGCGGCTCGCCTCGAGCGTCTGCCGCGCGGGGTAGCGCGCCGGCCGCGGCCCGGCGCCGCTTGCCTGCGCGCCGAATGCGAAGAGGTGCACGCCCTCGACCTCGCCGCCGCCCCGCGCACCGCGCGTGAGCCGCGTGTGGTTGGCCGCGCCCTCGTCGCCGAACGGGCCCGGCGCACCCGACGCATCGTGCGCGGGGAGCGCGTCGTGCACGGCGAAGCGCGAGTCGTCGGCGAAGATCGCCCGCAGCGTG
>JBJTJU010000042.1:0-2868 GCA_046096165.1 Phycisphaerales bacterium
CGCGCGTGCGCGCGGTGGCCGAGGCCGTGGGGCTCGAGGGCGTGACGGTGGAGGACGCGGCGCCGGCCGCGGGGCTCGACCTGCGCAAGGACGTCGAGCCGGTCGGCTTCGCCCGCTGGCAGCGGACGGTGCGCGGCTCGATCGGCGCGGGCGTGCGCTACCGCGTCAGGTCGGTCGAGCGCACCGCGACGTCGAGCCGCCCGAAGGCGCCGTTCATCACGAGCACCCTGCAGTCGAGCGCGAGCTACGCGCTCGGCTTCGGCACCGACCGCACCATGCGCGTGGCGCAGGCCCTGTACCAGGGCGTGAACGTGCCCGGCGAGGGGCCGGTGGGCCTGATCACCTACATGCGAACCGACTCGACGAACCTGTCGGGCGAGGCGCTCGGCACGGTGCGCGCCTTCATCGGCGAGAAGTACGGCGCGCGGTACCTGCCCGAGAAGGCGCGGTTCTACGGCTCGAGCAACAAGAGCGCGCAGGAGGCCCACGAGGCGATCCGCCCCACCAACGTCCGCCGCACGCCCGAGAGCCTGCGCGGCGTGCTGGAGGAGGAGCAGTGGCGGCTCTACTCGCTCATCTGGCAGCGCTTCGTCGCGTGCCAGATGACCGACGCCGAGTACGACTCGACGAGCGTGCTGCTCGAACGCAGCGACAAGGCGACCGGCGCGGTCTTCAAGGCGACGGGACGCGTGCAGACCTTCGACGGCTACACGGTGACCGGGATCCGCGGCGAGGGCGAGGACCAGGAGCTTCCCGCCATGAGGGAGGGCCAGGAGATGGCCCCCTTCTGGATCGACCCGCAGCAGAAGTTCACGTCGCCGCCGTCGCGCTTCAACGAGGCGAGCCTGGTGCGCGAGCTGGAGAAGCAGGGGATCGGCCGCCCGTCGACCTACGCGTCGATCATCAACACGATCGAGGAACGCAAGTACGTCGAGCAGGCGAGCCGCGCGTTCCACGCCACCGACATCGGGATGGCCGTCTGCCAGTTCCTGGAGGAGCCCTTCAAGGGCGGCTTCATGGACGTGGGCTACACGCGTCGCATCGAGGAGGAGTTCGACGAGATCGCCGAGGGCAAGCGCGAGTGGCACGACATGCTCGGGGAGTTCTACGCCCCGTTCAGGAGCGTGGTGGCCGGGCTCATGGAGCGCGACCACGTGAAGGCCGCCGCGGAGCCGGCGCCGTACGCGTGCCCGCAGTGCGGCCGCCGGTGCGAGTACCGGCTGGGGAAGACCGGGCGGTTCCTCTCCTGCAGCGGCTTCAACGAGAAGGTGAAGATCGCGCAGCCGCCCACCAAGGCCGGCAAGGCGCGCAAGCCGAAGGAAGGCCCCGCGTGCAGCTATGCCGCCCCGGTGAACCGCCAGGGCAAGCCGCTCCTCCCCGAGAAGGTCGACATCCGCTGCCCGGTGGACGGCGCGCCCATGGTGCTGCGCACGGGCCGCTTCGGCGACTTCCTGACGAGCATCAACCGCGAGACCGAGTTCGTCCTGAACATCGACCGCAAGGGCGGGATCAAGTTCCCGTCGCCGCCGCCCTACGTCACCGAGCTGCCCTGCCCCAAGTGCGGCGCGCCGATGAACCTGCGCACCGGCAAGCGCGGGCCGTGGCTCGGCTGCTCGAAGTTCCCCAAGTGCCGCGGCCGCGAGAGCTGGGCGAAGGTCCCCGCGGAGAAGCAGCAGGAACTGGAGAAGGCGCTCGGCCTGCACGAGGCCAACCAGCCGAAGTTCGAGATCGCCGCGCTCGACGGCACGCCGCTCAAGGAGGGAACGCCGGTGGCGGCGCTCCTCATCCCGGGCGAGGAAGCGCAGCTCACCATCCACCCCGACGCCGAGCGCGAGCGCCGGGCGATGGGCAAGGCCGGCTGAGGCTCAGGACGCGGCGCGCTTCGGAGACCCGCCGGGGTAGCCGACGGCCATCACCGCCAGGCATCCCAGCGCCATCCACATCGGCACCGAGAAGAGCTTGGTGAAGTCCATGTCGCCGCCGGCCTTGGCCCACGGCGCCACGATCGAGCCGGCGAACCAGCTGCCGACGATGATGCCCAGTCCCACGATGACCAGGTTGAAGAGGTTCTGCGCGGTGGCGCGGACGTCGGCCGTGGTGTTCTCGTCGACGATCATGAACGCGACGAAGATGAAGCAGCCGAAGCACAGGCCGTGGAGCGCCAGGCCCGCCATCACCATCGGCGCGCTGTCGCCCATGTAGGCGAAGATCGCCATGCGCAGCGCGTAGGCGGCAAGGCCAATGAGGAGGAGCGACTTGCGGCTCAGCTTGGTCGCGAGCATGGGCATCAGCACCAGGACGATGATCTCGGACATCTGCCCGATGGTCATCAGCCCGCCGCCGCCCACGCCGAGGATGCCGTTGATCCACTTCACGAAGCCGTCCGCGGCCGGGTTTCCCTGGAGCTTCGAGAGGAAGCCCGCCGTGTGCACGAAGTGGAACTGGTGGATCATGCTCACCGGCACCGCGATCGCGAAGAGGAGGAGGAGCGGCTGCACCCGGATCTCGGAGAGCGCCTCGGCCACCGCCGACTTCTGCCTCGGCGACGCCGACGGCGGCGTGTGCGGCAGCGTCAGGCAGAACACGGACATGACGACGCCGAGGATCGCGCTCACCTTGAAGGCGACGGCACGGCCGGCGTTCTGCGCGGCATCGACCTCGGCGGCGGACGCGCCCTCGGGCGTGTGCCAGCGCAGCAGGATGTGCCCCACCAGGATGCCCACCACGATCCAGCCGACCGTGCCCCACATGCGCACCGGGCCGAAGTCCTGGTCGCGGTTGGGCAGGTGCGCAAAGGCGAGCGAGTTGGTCAGCGCAAGCGTCGGCGCGTAGATCAGTCCGTAGAGCGCGGAGATCAGGACGAACGGC
>JBJTJU010000043.1:0-4901 GCA_046096165.1 Phycisphaerales bacterium
CTCGCACTGGCACGGCGCGTACACGCGCGGCTGGGGCAACGCGGCGCGGGACCTGAACCGTGCGGCCGGTGCGGAACGCTCGGCGCGCACCGCCGGCGCGGCACGCGAGGCAGGCGCCGCCTGGAGCCACGCCGCCGGCACTTCAAACAACGTCTTCGCCAACCGCGACGGCCAGGTGATGCAGCGCCGCGGCGACGAGCTGTACCGGCGGAGCGGCGATGCGTGGCACCAGGCCGCGCGCGATGCCAGCAGCGATGCGCGTGCCGCCGAACGGCCCGGTGCACGCACCGCCGATGGATCGTGGCGCGACCACGCCACGCAGCGCGGCGGCACCGGCTTCGAGGAGCGTGACGCGTCCGCGTGGTCGCATTCGCAGGCGCGCGACGGCGGCACCGACGCCGGTTTCCGGCCGGACCCCAACCACAACTTCGACGGCAGCCCGCGCGGCGCGTTCGCGCGCGGCGAGACGAACTACGCCGACCGCGGCGGTGCCGGCGGCGGCTGGCAGGGTTCCAACGGTGCCGGCGCACCCGGGAACGCCGTGCGCGCCGGCGCCTGGAACGGCGGCAGCTGGGAACGCGCAAGCGGCTGGGGCATCGGCGACCAGGTGGGCACCTATGCCCAGCGCTGGGGCAACGACTACGACCGCGGCATCCGTGGCTTCAACCAGGACACCGGCTGGTACGACCGCACCGTCTCGCGCCCGGCAAACCCCTACGGCTACGGCTACAACGGCTGGTCCAACGGCTACCGCGGCTACGGCGCGCTCAGCGGCTGGGGCGGCGCGCGCATGGGCGGCATGCGGATGGGCGGGATGCGCATGGGTGGCGGCGGCCGGCGCTGAGCACGCGGCACCCCCGTGGCGCGCACCTCCGTGCACGCGCCGTCACGGGCGCAGCAGGTCCGCACCCACCTCGTCCGGCGAGGCAAAGCCGGCGAGCGCAAGCGCAACATCGAGCTCCTGCCGCAGGATCGCGAGCACGCGCTCGACGCCGGCCTCGCCCGCGCATGCCAGGCCCCAGAGGACCGGCCGCCCCACGCACACGGCCTGCGCACCGAGGGCGCGCGCCCGCAGGACGTCGATGCCGCGGCGAACGCCACCGTCCACCAGCACGGGCACGCGCCCCGCGACGGCCTCGACGCAGTGCGGCAGCGCCTCGATGGTCGCGGGCGCGCCATCGAGCTGCCGTCCGCCATGGTTCGAGACCAGGATGCCGGACGCGCCCGCCTCGACGGCGCGGCGCGCATCGTCGGCGCGGCAGATCCCCTTGAGGATCACCGGGAGCGGCGTTGACGCGCGCAGCCATGCGACGTCGTCCCAGGTGAGGCTTGCATCGATCGTCCAGGCGAGGGCCTCGTGGATGCCGCGGCCGGCGTGGCCGGTCGGGCCGCCCGGGCGCTCCAGGTGCACGATGCGCATCCCGTCCGGCACGCGGAAGTGGTTGCGGATGTCGCGCTCGCGGATGCCCCAGACGGGCGTGTCCACGGTGAGGACGAGCGCGTCGCAGCCGGCCGCCTGCGCGCGCTGCGCGAGGGCCCGCACCGCCCCGCGGTCGCGGCCGATGTAGATCTGCATCCACGTGCGCGCGGCCGGGTCCACCGCCGTGGCCGCGGCGCGGACGTCCTCGATCGAGGTGGACGAGAGGCTCGAGAGGATCATCGGCACCCCGGCGCGCGCCGACGCGCGCGCGGTGGCCAGCTCGCCGTCCGGGTGCGCCATGCACTGGAGGGCCGTCGGCGCCACGCAGACCGGCATCGCCGCCTCGCGACCCAACACCGGGGTACGCGAGGTGCGCTGCGAGACGTCGCGCATCACGCGGTACCAGAGGCGCAGGCGGTCCCACGCGGCGCGGTTCTCGCGCAGGGTGGTCTCGGCCCAGGCACCGCTTCGGTAGTAGTCGCGCGGCATGGCCGGCAGCACCTCGAGCGCGTGCCGCTCGAAGTCGTCGAGGCTCAGGAGTTCGTCGGGGGCGATGGCCACGGGCGCGGGAAGGCGATCGATCCTACCCTTCGCCCATGCGACCCACCCACGCCGCGACGCTCGTCCTCGCCTTCGCGGTCGCGTCGTGCGCGCCGCCGCCGCCGGCACCTGCGACACCGTCCGCATCGGCGCCCGCACCAACGTCGCCGCCCGCGGCACCGCCGCCCGCCGCGCCGTCACCCACCGCCGACGCCCCCCCCGCCGGCGCCTACGGCGACTGCGAGCCGAGCCCGGACGGCATCGGCCGCACCTACTTCGGACGAGAGATCGCGCACTACATGACGCACCACGGCATCCCGTGGCTCGAGCGGGACACCCGCGAGTCCGAGGAACGACTGGGCGCGCTGCTCGACGCCCTCGACCTGAAGCCGGGCATGTGCGTCGCCGACATCGGCGCTGGCAGCGGGCGCCTCACGGTGCCCATGGCACGGCGCGTGGCGCCCGGCACGGCCTACGCCAACGACATCCAGCCCGAGATGCTCGCCTTCCTGGAGGCGCGCGCGCGCACCGAGGGGCTTGCGAACCTGAAGGGCATCCTCGGCGACACGGCAGACACCATGCTGCCGGCCGGCACGGTGGACCTCGTCCTCATGGTCGACGCGTACCACGAGTTCGACCATCCCTGGGAGATGACGCGCTCGATCGCACGCGCGCTCAAGACCGGCGGTCGCGTGGCCCTGGTCGAGTACCGCGCCGAGGACCCCGAGGTGCCGATCAAGGAACTCCACAAGATGACCGAGGCACAGGCGCGCCGCGAGTTCGAGGCCGCGGGCCTGCGCTGGATGCGTACCGATCCCCGCCTGCCCTGGCAGCACCTGATCTGGTTCGAGAAGCCCTGAGGGCCGCGCGCACGCACTCGGCGTCCGCCCGCGCCGGCGCTCAGGCGATCAGCCCGGGGACCACGTGGCCCTTCACGTCGGTGAGGCGGTAGTCGCGTCCCTGGAAGCGGTACGTCAGCCGGGTGTGGTCGAAGCCGAGGAGGTGCAGGAGCGTCGCGTGCAGGTCATGCACCTCGACCGGGTCCTCGGCCACGTTGTAGGAGTAGTCGTCGGTCTTTCCGTACGCGGTGCCGGCGTTCGTGCCGCCGCCTGCCATCCACACGGTGAAGCAGCGCGGATGGTGGTCGCGGCCGTAGTTGGTGTTCGTCAGCTGCCCCTGGCTGTAGACGGTGCGCCCGAACTCGCCCGCCCACAGGACGATGGTGTCGTCGAGCAGCCCGCGCTGCTTCAGGTCCTTCACCAGCGCCGCCTGCGCGCGGTCGACCGCCATGGCCTGCTGGCGCAGCTCGCCGGGCAGGTTGTTGTGCTGGTCCCAGCCGCGCATGTAGAGCTGGACGAAGCGCACGTCGCGCTCCACCAGCCGGCGCGCGAGCAGGCAGTTCGCGGCGAAGGATCCCGGCGTCCGCACGTCCGGGCCGTACATCTCCAGGGTCTCGGGACGCTCGTCGCTGAAGTCGGTGAGCTCGGGCACCGACATCTGCATGCGGTAGGCCATCTCGTGCTGGGCGATGCGCGTGCGCGTCTCGGGGTCGAGGCTCGTGCCGAACTCGTCCTCGTTCAGGCGGACCAGGAGGTCCAGCATGCGCCGACGGTCCTCGCGGGTGACGCCGTCCGGGTCGCGCAGGTGGAGCACCGCGTCGCGGCCGGCGCGGATGCGGCAGCCCTGGTGCTCGCTCGGCAGGAATCCGCTTCCCCAGAATCGGGCGCTCAGGGCCTGCATGTTGCCCGGCCCCTGGGTGATCATCACCACGAAGGCCGGCAGGTTGGCGTTCATGCTGCCCAGGCCGTAGCTCATCCAGCTGCCGAAGGACGCGCGCCCGGGCTGCTCGGAGCCGGTCTGGAAGAACGTGATGCCGGGCTCGTGGTTGATCGCCTGCGTGTGCAGCGAGTGCACGAAGCAGAGGTCGTTGGCGACGCCGCCGGTGTGCGGCACCAGCTCGGAGAGCATGACGCCGTCCTGGCGGTTGGCGTAGCGGTCGAACCGGAAGATCGACGGGGCCACCGGGAAGCGGTCCTGGCCGCTCGTCATGGTGGTGATGCGCTGGCCGCGGCGGATCGAGTCGGGCAGGTCCTCGTTGAACCGCGCCGCGAGGCCGGGCTTGTGGTCGTAGAGGTCGAGCTGGCTCGGCGCGCCCTCCATGTGCAGGTAGATGACGCGCTTGGCGCGCGGGGCGAAGTGCGGGCCGGTCACCGAGGGGCCGGGTGCGCCCGGGGCCGCGGCGGGGCGGCCCGTCGCATCGAGGACCGGCGACGCCGCGGCCGGACGCGGACCCATCAGGCCCGAGAGCGCCAGTCCCCCGAGCCCGGCGCCGATCGAACTCGCCATGCGGCCGAAGAACCGCCGCCGGGTGAGGTTCAGGAGGTACTCCTCCATCGGGTCGGCGGCGTTCGGTCGGTCGGGCGCGGGCATGTCGGGTCAGTCCTTCACGATGGCGAGGTCGCTCGCGAGGATCGCGTGCGACACCATGGTCCACGCCGCCACCTCGGAGGCGGGCATCCCGGAACGCACCGGCGCGGCGCCGACCGCCACCAGCTTCTCCGCATCGGCGGCGCCGGTGCCGCCCCAGCGCAGGCGCTCGGCGGCAAGCGCCTCGGACAGCATCGCGACGCGCGCCTCGTCGGCGGGGTGCCCGGTCACGCGCGTCCACAGGCGCGCGAGGCGCGCGCGGTCGTCGCCCGGCTCGGCGAGCGTCCGCTCGGCCGTGGCGCGCGCCGCCTCGACGAACTGCGGGTCGTTCCAGAGGACGAGCGACTGCAGCGGCGTGTTGGTGGTGAATCGGCGGACGGTGCAGAACTCGCGCGTCGGGGCGTCGAGGGCGAGCATCGAGGGCGGCGGCGAGGCGCGCTTCCAGTACGTGTAGAGGCTGCGGCGCCAGAGATCGTCGCCTGCGGCCTGTGCATAGCTGCGCGTGTTGCTCTGG
>JBJTJU010000044.1:0-2405 GCA_046096165.1 Phycisphaerales bacterium
GCCCGCGCGGACATGCAGAACATCGACCTGCGCCGGTCGCTCCTGGCGCTCGAGACGTTCCGCGCGCAGTACTCGATCGACTTCACGCGCCTCTTCCCGGACATCGACACCGGCCTCGCCTACAGCCGGCGGCGGGTGGACGCCAACCAGATCGGCGTGCCGAACCCCGACGCGCTGCGCACGCCCTTCAGCAACTGGCAGTGGAACATCGCGTCCGCCACCTGGGAACTCGACGTCTGGGGCGCGGTCCGCCGGCAGATCGAGGCGGGCGTCTCGCGCGTGCAGGCGACGGCCTCGCAGTACCGCGCGGCGCTCGTGAGCATCCGCGCCGAGGTGGCCACGGCGTACATGACCATCCGGCAGCTGCAGGCGCAGCGCGCCGCGGTGCGTGACCTCGCAGCCGGATACGAGCGGCTCCTCGACGCCATCGAGGCCAAGGTCGAGCGCCAGGTCGGGTCGAGGCGCGAACTCGCCGAGGTGCGCTCGCGGCGCTCGTCGGCGCTCGGCGATGCCTACCGCTTCGACGGCGACATCGCGCGCCAGATCGCGGGCATCTCGATCCTGCTGGCAGAGACCCCGGAGCGCGTGCGCGCGCTGGTCGAGCCGGTGCAGCCGATCCCGATGGTCGAGGAGACGGTGGCGGTCGGGGTGCCGGCATCGCTCCTCGAACGCCGTCCGGACGTGAAGGCCGCCGAACGCACGCTGCAGGCCGCCACCGCGGAGATCGGCGTGGCGGAGGCCGGCTACCTGCCGCGGTTCAGCTTCACGGGCACGTTCATCATCCAGACGCCGGACTTCGCCAACCTGACCGATGTCTCGAAGAACATGACCTACGGCATCACGCCGGCGGTTGCGTGGAACTTCATGAACATCCTCACCGGCCGCACGCAGGCGCAGGTGACGCAGGCGAAGGCGCGCGCGGCGGATGCGCTGCTCCGGTACCAGCTCGCGGCCATCACCGCGATCAACCAGGTCGAGGGCTCGATCGCCGCGTACACCGCCGCGCGCAACGCGCGCAGCAACTTCGTCGACGCCGCGCGCGAGATCGACGACGCCTACCAGCTGGCGTTCCTGCAATACAGCCGCGGCCGGGTCAACCTGGAATCGCTGATCCTCTTCCTGCAGGCGGCGGTGGTGGCGCGCGACGGGCTCGCGCAGGCCAGCGGCCTCGCCGCGCAGAACTACGTCGAGCTCTACCGGTCGCTCGGCGGCGGCTGGGAGGGCACCCCGATGCCTCCCGCCGTCGACGGGGTCGACCGCGAGTTCCGCCCTGACCCGAAGCCCAACGACTTCCTCGCGCCGCCTGCCAAGGCGACCGCCTCCGCCGGCTGACGCCCAAGCGCCCCATGCATCGCCAGACCACCTCCACGTTCCATGCCGCGCGCCGCGCGACCGTCCTGCTCGCGGCGCTCGCCGTGATCGCCGTCGCCTGCTCACGCACGCCGCAGGCGCCGCCCGGCCCGCCGCCGATGCCGGTGACCACGGTGCGCCCGACGGTCGGCGACGTCGCCGTCTACCGCGACTATCCGGGAATCGCGATGAGCGTGCGCACCGTCGACATCATTCCCCGGGTCTCCGGGTGGATCGACGAGCAGGCCTTCCGCGACGGCCAGGAGGTGGCCGAGCGTCAGCTCCTCTACCGGATCGACCCGCGCCCCTACGAGGTGGCCCGCGAGCGCGCCCGCGCCGAGGTGGCGATGGTGGAGGCGGAGCTGCGCAACGCCACCGACCGCGTGATCCGCAACCGACCACTCGTCGAGGTGGGGGCGATCTCGCAGCAGGAGTTCGACCAGTACCTCGCCGACGAGCGCACCGCGGTCGCCAAGCTCGACGCGCGGCGCGCGGCGCTGAACGAGGCGAACCTCAACCTGTCGTTCACCCGGATCGAGAGTCCGCTCGACGGCAAGGCGAGCGCCACGGCGTTCTGGCCCGGCACCATGGTCGGGCCGCAGCAGCTCCTGGTGACGGTGCGCACGCTCATCGCGATGCCGGGGTAGTCGCGGTAGACGGCGACGTCGCCGACCGTTGGACGCACCGTGGTCACCGGCATCGCGATGAGCGTGCGCACCGTCGACATCATCCCCCGCGTCTCCGGGTGGATCGACGAGCAGGCCTTCCGCGACGGCCAGGAGGTGGCCGAGCGTCAGCTCCTCTACCGGATCGACCCACGCCCCTACGAGGTGGCCCGCGAACGCGCCCGCGCCGAGGTGGCGATGGTCGAGGCGGAGCTGCGCAACGCCACCGACCGCGTGATCCGCAACCGGCCGCTCGTCGAGGTGGGGGCGATCTCGCAGCAGGAGTTCGACCAGTACCTCGCCGACGAGCGCACCGCGGTCGCCAAGCTCGACGCGCGGCGCGCGGCGCTGAACGAGGCGAACCTCAACCTGTCGTTCACCCGGATCGAG
>JBJTJU010000045.1:0-6980 GCA_046096165.1 Phycisphaerales bacterium
GTCGGCGCCGAGCGCCGAGGTGCTCACGCGCCGCACGCCGGAGAACGAGGACGACCCGTCCTGGGTGGAGTCGCCGTCGCTGCGGCTGGCAGACGGCCTGGCCGCGCTCTCGCCGCTCGAGTCGGTGACGGTGCACGACCGTCCGGTGCTCCTCGTGGGTGGGGCCGCGGACCGGCTGCTTCCGGCGGCGCACCTGGAGAGCTGGCGCGCCTCGCTCGAGGCGGCGTCGCGGCCCTGCCAGGCGGTGGAGCTTGCGTTCCTCGATGCGTTCCTGCGCCCGGTCGACGGGGCCGGCCGGCAGGATGCCGACGACGGCGAGGGCAGGGTGCTGATGGCGGCGATGGTCGAGCCGTGGTCGCGCGCGGCGGTCAGCCGCGGATCGCCGGTTCGTCGCGCGCGGTGATCACCTGGTGGAAGACGACCTGCCCGGTGCGCATGGTGCGCCGGATGTAGGGCTCGCACATGGTGCAGCTCCGGCAGCACCCAAGCGCCTCCGTGACGGCCGCGAAAGTGCAGCCCGGGTGCGCGCTGCAGTGGCGCTTCACCTCCTCGAACGTGACCCCGTGGCAGACGCAGCGATCGATGCGCATGGCTTCAGTCGGAACCGTACGCGAGGTCGTCGGGGGACAGAAACCCGTTGTCCGGGAACCCAAGCACCGACTGCGCGAGCGCATCCGTGGTGAGGGCGCCGCGCTCGGGCACGGCGCACGTCCCGACATGCCCGTCGAGGTGCGCGACGCAGCTGCAGCCGCCGTGGTGGCGGAAGGCCTGCCCGCCGCCGCAGGCGAGCGGCAGGTCGCCCTCGACCGCGGCGCTTGGCGCGCGCATGAACTTGTTGGCGCCGCCGCGCCAGCCGCCGTCGCCGAAGAGCGCGGTGCGCGCGTGGTCGGCGATGGCGCCGAGCGGGCGACCCATACGCGCCGCGGCCCAGCCGTCGATCACGGTGCCGCCGGGCCCGACGATCGGCAGCGTGCCCTCGTGTCCGACGTAGCTCGTGTTGTAGTTGTAGCCCGTGTAGGGGTCGCTGCCGAAGGTGGACGGGCCGTCGAAGCCCGGGCACTGCTGCACCGCAAGCGGCGTGCTCGAGTAGTTCCACAGCGGGCCCGGCCGCACCGTTCCGCCGCACTGCTCGAAGTCCCACGCGATGGTGCGCAGGAGCCCCCCGTCGCGCCGGTAGAGCACCGCCGCGGGCATGGCGCCGTTGGCCGATGCGTAGGCGTGCGCCGCCGTCGCCAGCTGGCGAAGGTTCGAGGTGCAGGCGACGGTGCGCGCCGCGCCGCTTGCCGCACGCAGCGCGGGCACGAGGATCGCCGCGAGCGCGGCGCACACCGCCACCACGACCACCGTCTCGACGAGCGTGAAGCCCCGGCGCGTCACGTCCAGCTGCCCAGGAGCGAGCCGAGGTCGTCGCCGTCGACGTTGCCGTTCTGGTCGAGGTCGGCGGCGCACCCGCTGCACGGGCCCCAGGCGCCGAGCATGATGCCGAGGTCGTCGCCGTTCACCGCGCCGTCGCCGTTCAGGTCCGCGGGTCCCGCACCCGGGCGCACCGCCACGACGGCGTCGATCTCCGGCACCGCCGCTGCGTTGGCCGCCACGCGGATGCGCACGAAGCGGATGCTCGCGATGCCCGCGTCGGATAGGTCGATGCGCGTGCCGCCGGCCGTGCCGTCGTAGACGGCCAGGAGTTCCGGCCACGTCAGGCCCTCGAGGTCGGCGGTCGCGATCGTCGGGTCGACGGGGCGCGCCGGATCGGTCGGCACCTGGCCGGGCACCACGTCGTACGGGCCGATGTCGGCGAAGCCGAGGGTGGGCAGCCCACCGTCGGCCTCGACCGCCGGCACGGTGACCCACGCGATGCCGTCGGCGCTCACGTCCACCGTGCCGCCGTCGTTGTAGGTGCCGCCGACGATGCCCTCGGGATACGACGCATCGATGCAGAAGCTGTTGCCGTAGACGATGAGGTCGATGCCGAAGGGGTTGCGCGGGTCGTCGACGACGGGCGCATCGAAGCTCACGACGAGTTCCCCGCCGCGGCCGACCGAGACCAGCTCGCCCGGCATGAACGCGCCGTTGAAGGGCGTGACGCAGCTTGGGTAGACGCCTTCGCCCGTGAAGCGCGTGGGCGCGCCGAGCGCTGCGAGCGGATCCTGGTACGAGGCACCCGCGCCCTCGCCGGCGACGTAGCGCACCACGGCGCTTGCGCAGCGCGGCGGGGCCTGTGCGATGGCCGACTCGGCCGCGACGGAGGCGAGGGTGAGCGCGAGTGCCGCGGCGGCGCGGCAGGCACCGTCCGTGGTGCCGACGTGATGTGATGGCATGAAGCGACGGCCGTCTCGCGGCCGCTCCTCTGGGCAGGTCCTGTCGACCGTGGGCCCAAGTCGCGTGGGCATCGGTCGGTGCGCAGGCCGGTCTTCCGGCTGGGGGCTCCGGCCCGCCTTCCCGGCACCGCGCGTTGCACGCGGTGCCAGTGGCATTGGGTCCGGCTGCAGGTCGAACTGACCCTGCGGCCCGTCACGGCGGCGCGTCCGCGGCGGTGTTTCACCGCCTTCCCGAACCGGCGCGCGCGAGACCCCGGACGGACCGGTCCGGGCTCGTGCGTTCCGGCTTTCCGCAGCCACTCGGCTGCGGACGCCTGCGCGCGGGCACTGTACCGAGTCGGGGGGCGGAGCGTCCCGAAACTTTCTTTGACACCGGGTCTTCCGGGGGGGTAGATTTGGCGCCCTTCAGGGCATCCCGGCCAGTCCCGGATGCGTAGCCAACCGATTCGACGCCCGTGCCCGACCCCGGCCACGGCCCCCAGAGAACCCCAGAGGCATCGACGTGCACCGCCCGACGCGCCCGCAGCTCGTGCTCCCCTTCGCCTTGACCGCTGCCTTCGTGGCGGCCGTGCCCGCACTGGCGCAGGACGGCGGCGACGCCCCCGCGGCCGGCGCCGAGCGCTCGGGCCTGACCGAGGCGGCCTCGAACTTCGTCCACAACGTGCTGATCGCCCGTCCGGAGCAGGCGCAGGCCGCGGCCAACGTGCTGCTCGCCGATGACGTCGATCCGTCCGACCTGGCCGATGCCGTCGACGCGGGCGACCTGGCCAAGCGGATGGAGGACGCATTCCGCCGCAGCCGCCGAATGCCCGAGGTGTCGGATGCCGCCGCCGCGCTCGAGACAAAGCTCGAGGCCGGTCGCCAGGCGCTCTCGCGCAAGATCGACCGGATCGAGGCGTCGGTCAAGATGCTCACCGGCCCGATGCGCGGGCAGATGATGGCGCGCGAGCGCCTGATGGCCGCGGGCGAGTACGCCGTGCCGGCCCTCCTGCGCGAACTGGTCACCGGCCGAGACTCCGCCATGGAGGCCGCCGCGACGCGCATGCTGATCGACCTGCGCCGGCAGTCGGCGCTGCCCCTGTCGCTCTCGCTCGGGTCGCTCGACCCGGCGGCGCAGCGCAAGGTGTGCTCGGTGCTCGGCCAGCTCGGCTACCCGGTGGCGGTGCCGGCGCTCCTGGACCTCGCCCAGTCGAAGGGCGTGACGCCGGACGTCTCCGAGGCGGCAATGGCCGCGGTGCGTGCCCTCGGCGGCACCGACGGCCCGGCGCACGAGGCCTACGCGCAGCTCTCCTACTCCTTCCTGACCGGGGACGTGTCGCTTGCGGCCTATCCCTCCGAGGGAACGCAGAACTTCTGGCGCTGGACCGAGTTCGGCGGCCTGGCCTCCGACAAGGTCTCGACCTCCGTCTATTACGACGTGATGGCCATGTACGTGGCCCGCCGCGCGCTGGAGCTTGATGCCAGCGACGACCGCGCGCTCGCCTGCTTCGTGGCCGCGGACCTCAGCCGCGAGGCGGCGATGGGTGACGGCGTCCTCGATCCGCTGTTCGCCGGCCAGGGACGTTCCGCGCAGTTCTATGCCACGGTCGCCGGGCCGAAGACGATGCAGGACGTGATCCGCATCGGCATCGAGCTCTCGAACACCGGCCTGGTGCGCGCGGGACTTGCCGCGATGCGCGAGACCTCCGGCGCTGCCGCGATGGTGGGCGACGGCACGACCGCCGTGGTGGCGGCGCTCGACTACCCCGACCGGCGCGTGCAGTTCGAGGCGGCGTTCACGCTGGCCTCGGTGTCCCCGCGCGCGGCGTTCCCGGGAAGCGAGCAGGTGGTGCCGCTCCTGGCGCAGGCCGTCCGCGGCGGCAGCCAGACGTTCGTCGGCATCATCTCCCCGACCGACGAGGACGCGCAGCGCGTCGCCGGCTGGGCGCGCTCGATGGGCTTCACGCCGCTCACCGCCGCGCGCAACGCGGCCGAGTTCAACCTGATCGGCGCGCGCAACGCCGGCTGCGACCTGGTGGTGATCGCCGGCAACGGCGCACAGGTGCGGCGCGAGTTCGAGGGCGTGCGCGGCCTGCGCATGGGCGAGAAGGTGGCGGTGGTCCTGATGGCCCAGCCCTCCGACAAGCCCGGGCTCGACGAGCTGGCGGGCGCGTCCACGATGGTGCTCGGCGCCGACGTGAGCGAGGATGCCTTCAAGGCCGGCGTGGGCGAGCTGATGAAGGCCGCCACGGGCGGCGGCGTCGGCGCGGCCGATGCCTCGAACTACGTGGCCACCGCGATCGACGCGCTCACGCGCATCGGCCTGTCGCGTGACGGCACCTACCGGATCGCCGATGCAGAGGCCGGCCTGGTGGACGCCCTGCGCGTCCAGGAGGGCCCGGTGAAGGCGATGGTGGCCGAGGTGCTGGCCCTCGTCGACTCGCGCCGCGCGCAGCGGGCGATCATCGATGCCGCGCTCGCCGCCTCGGGCGACGAGCAGGCGATGCTCCTGGGCCCGGTGGCGCGCAGCGCGCGTCGTTTCGGCTCGCAAGCCACCGCGGCGCAGACCGACTCGATCCGCGACCTGGTGCGCACGTCGTCGGGTTCGCTTGCGGACGCTGCGGCCGCCGCCTACGGCGCGCTGAGCCTGCCGTCGAGCGAGGCGGTCGACCTGATCATCAAGGCGCGCGTGCCGGGCACGAAGGCCGCCGCGCCCGCCGACAGCGGCGCGGCCGGCGATGCCGGCGGCGACATGCCGGTCGACCCGGTGGCGCCGGCGCCGGTGTCCGAGGACGCGCCGCCGGACACGCCGTCCGGCAACAGCGACGAGTGACCCGGGACGTGTGCGTTGGCGGGCGGGCGGGGCGCGTCGGCGCGCCGCCCAAAGCCACCCATGGGATTCGAACCCACGACCTGTGCTTTACGAAAGCACTGCTCTACCACTGAGCTAGGGTGGCGATAAGGGAAACATAATAGCGCGCCCGGGCAAAATCCGCTGCAGCGGTGCCCGGCGATCGCCGACAATGCCGCTCATGGCGAGCCGTGCGGCCATGATCCCTCAGGAGGGGAGCGACCATGACCGACGGCACCACCCGAACCACCCGCTCGCGGCGCGCCGACGCGCGCGCCTCCCGCGCCGCGGAGCCCGCGGCACGCATCGAGCCGAAGCCCGCGCCCATGGCGCGCGTGGCGCTCAGCGAGCGCGTCCGCGCCGCGCTGCGCTGCGCCTCGAGCGCCCCGTTCGTGGCGACGGCCGCGCGGCCGCACGCGGAGCTCGCCGAGCCCGCGCCCTTCATCTGCGGCTGACGCACGAATCCTGAACGTGATGCAGGCGTCCGCCAACGTGCTGGTGCTGCTCGTCGACGACCAGCGGATCGTCGAGGCATCGCTTCGGCAGCTCCTCGCCGGCTTCGGCGACGTGGAACTGATCGCCGAGCGTGAGGCCGACGCCGGGCTGGCGATGGCGCTCCTGCGCCGCCCCGACGTCATCCTGCAGGACCTGAACATGCCGGGGATGGACGGGGTCGACCAGATCCGGCGCTTCCGGCGCACCGCGGAGCTTGCCGAGACGCCCCTCGTGGTGCTCTCCGGCACCGAGGATGCCGCCACCAAGGCGCGCTGCTTCGAGGCGGGCGCGAACGACTACGTGGTCAAGCCGCCCGACGCCGTCGAGCTGGTGGCCCGCATCCGCTACCACGCGCGCGTGGGCCGCGCGCAGCGCGACCGCGACCGCGCGCAGCGTGCGCTGGCCGCGAGCCAGGCCGAACTGAAGCGCCGAAACGACGAGCTGGACGCGGCCAACCGCCGCCTGGCGCTGCACGCGGAGGTGCTGGGGCAGGAGAGCCAGGAGCAGCGCGAGCGCTTCGCCGAGGTGGCGGCGCTCGGGGCACGCCTGACCCAGTCGCAGGACCTGGGCGAGGTGATGGAGCAGTCGCTCTCGATCGCGCGCCGCTTCACGGATGCCGATGCCGGCTCGATCTGGATCGCTGAGCCCGGTGGCCTCCGCCTGGCCTACACGCAGAACGACACGCTGGCCGCGCAGCTGCGGCCCGGCGAGCGCCTGCCGCTCGTGAACACCGTGGTGCCGGTGGACGCCTCGTCGATCGCCGGATCGGTGGCCGTGACCGGACGGCCGCTGCGGATCGAGGACGTCCACGCGCTGGACCCGTCGCTGCCGTACCGCTTCAATCCCGAGGTCGACCGCCGCACCGGCTACCGCACCCGCAGCATGCTGGTGGCGCCGCTGCGCGACCCGCGCGGCGAGGTGCTGGGCGTCCTGCAGCTCATCAATGCGCGCGGCCACGGCCGCGGCGACCCGTCGGCCGCCGCATTCACCGCGGTCGACGAGTCCGCGGTCGAGTGGTTCGCGGGGATGGCGACGCTGGCGCTCGGGCGCGCCAAGCTGGTGCGCGGGGCCATCATGCGCACCATCGCCACGGCCGAGCTGCGCGACCCCTCCGAGACCGGTGCGCACGTGCAGCGCGTGTCGGAATGCTCGGTGGCCATGTACGACCGCTGGGCCGAGCTGCACGGGATCGACGACGCCGAGCGCCAGCGCTGCCGCGACGAGCTGCGCTTCGCCGCCATGCTGCACGACGTGGGCAAGGTGGCCATCCCCGACAGCATCCTGAAGAAGCCCGGGAAGCTGGACGACGCCGAGTACCGGCGCATCCAGACGCACAC
>JBJTJU010000046.1:0-4864 GCA_046096165.1 Phycisphaerales bacterium
GCCGGGCCATCCGGCGATCGCGACGCCGCGCGCGTCACGTTCGATGCCTCGGACGTCCCCACGCCCGAGCGCTGGTCGTGCCTGGAGACCACGGCCGCCGTCATTCCCGGCGAGACCTACACGTTCTCGTTCAGCGTGAAGGGTCCGGAGGGCGCATTCATCACCGCGCGCGGCGCCGCGGGCCGGGGCTTCTCGCGCATCCCGCTCAACGGCCGCTGGCAACGCGTGCACCTCACCGAGGTGGCGTTGGGTGCGTCGCCCACGCTCCGCATCGGGCTGGGCGCGCACGAAGCCGGGGAAGCACCCGCGCCGGCACGCGTCACGGTGCTGCTATGCGGTCCGCAACTCATCCTCGGCCGGGGCGCGGTGCCGTACCGCGCGTCCGGCGAAGGAACACTGCCCACGTGGCCCCTGGCACTGGTCGCACCGGGTGACACGCGCACTGCCTGCCCGCCGGTCGATATGCCCCAGCCCGCCGCGACCAACCTGCTCCGGTGGACGGCCGACCCGAAGCGCGCACCCTGGATCATCACGGGCCTCACGGGCGCGCACGCCGGCCAGGGCCCGTCGCCGATCGGCATTCGCGATGCGCACCTGCTGCAGGAATCGAAGGGACCGGGCCCGCACGGACTCTCCCAGGGGTTCGACTGCCCGGGTGCCGGACCGTTTGTCGCGTCGATCTACCTCCGCCCGGGCGCGCGCGCCCATGCCGAGCTCGTGCTGCGCCTGCCGGGCGGCGAGGGCCGCGCGCGATTCGACCTCGCCGCGGGCACGTCCATCGCCACCGGCGACACCACCATCGCCCGCATCGAGCCGATCGGCAAGGGGTGGTTGCGCCTCCAGGTCGCGGCCGATGCCTCCGCACCGGGGCCGGCCGACCTGCTCCTGCGACTGCTCGACCGCCCCGAGGGCACGCCCGACTACGAGGGTGACGGCAGCGGCGGCCTGATCGCCTGGGGGCCGCAGGTCGAGGCCGGCACCGTTGCCACGAGCCACATCCCCACGTTCTTCATCCCGGAGACGCGCGGCGCCGACGAACCGCTTGCGCCCACCGCACGCTGATCGCGGCGATACGATCGGCCCCGATGTCCACCGCCACCACCGGCCAAGGCGCACTCCGGGGCGCCGCCCAGGACCTCGTCGACGGCACGAAGGCGTGGGAATCATGGCTGACGCTCGCCTGGTACGACGTGCTGCTGCGCTACCGGCGGTCGATGCTCGGGCCGCTCTGGATCACCATCAGCATGGGCATCATGCTGCTCGGGATCGGGCCGCTCTATTCCATGGTGTTCGGCGTGCCGATGCGGCAGTTCTTCCCGTACGTCACGCTCGGCATCATCTTCTGGCAGTTCATCTCCACGACGCTCACCGACGGATGCACCTGCATCAGTTCCGGCGGGCGCTACCTCAAGCAGTCGCCGGTCCCGCTGAACGAGTTCGTGTGGCGGGTGCTCGCCAAGCACGTCATCCAGCTTGCCCACCACGTGGTGCTCTTCGTGCCGGTGGCCATCTGGTCCGGGGTGCCCGTCGGCATCGAGACGCTCGCCTTCGTCCCGGGGTTCCTGATCCTCCTCGGCACGCTCCACGCCGGTTGCATGGCCTGCGGCATCCTGTGCGCCCGGTACCGCGACGTGAACCAGGTGGTCATCAGCGTGCTGCAGATGGCCATGTTCCTGACGCCGGTGTTCTGGTACCCGGAGGGCGACGCGGCACGGTCGAGGCTCGTGGCGTGGAATCCCTGCGTTGCGCTGCTTGACGTCGTCCGTCAGCCACTCCTCGGCGAGGCCGTCGCGCTGCGCAGCTGGGCCATCGCCGCGGGGACATTCGCGGCGCTCTTCGTGCTCGCCACCATGCTCGTGGCCCGGTGCCGCCAGCGCGTCGTCTACTGGATCTAGCCCATGGTGCGTGTGCAGCTGGACCGTGTCTCGATCGATCTGCCGGTGCTCGGGCGCCAGGCGTCGTCGCTCAAGCAGACCATCCTGTCGACCGCCACCGGCGGTGCGCTCGGCCTGAAGGGAGGCGTCACCATCGTGAGCGCGCTCCAGGACGTGACCCTCGACCTGCGCCAGGGTGACCGCCTCGGCGTGGTCGGGCACAACGGCGCCGGCAAGACGACGCTCCTTCGCGTCCTCTCGGGCGCGTATCCACCCACCCGCGGCACCCGCACCGTGTCGGGCAGCGTCGCGACGCTCATCGACCCGGCGCTCGGCATCGAACCCGATGCCACCGGCATCGAGAACATCCTGCTCCGCGGCCTGGTGCTGGGCCGGTCCCGGCAGGAAATCGCCCGCGCCAGGCCGGAGATCTCGGAGTTCAGCGGGCTCGGCGACTTCCTGGCGATGCCCGTGCGCACCTACTCCACGGGCATGCTGATGCGGCTCGCCTTCTCGATCACCACGGCCTTCCCGGCGGACGTCCTGCTGATGGACGAGTGGCTGTCGGTCGGCGACGCCGCCTTCCGCGAGCGGGCCGAGGCCCGGATGCGGGACATGGTCGAGCGGTCCGGCATCCTGGTCCTCGCCTCGCACTCATCCTCGCTCATCGAGCGCGAGTGCACGCGCTGCATCACGCTGGAGCATGGGCGCGTGGCGAAGGACGCACCGGTGCAGCCGAAGCCCACGCCGCCACCAGCCCAAAGCGCAGCCAGACCCCAGCCGTCACCAGCCACATGAGCGGCGCGGGATACGACGCGCCGAAGTGCTTGCGGTAGAAGCGGATCATCCCGCGGTGCTTGTGCAGCTCGACCGCCACCGGCGTGCGGCGCGAACAGGCGCCCCGCGCGTGCCAGACGCGCGCGCCCGGCACGAACCGCACCCGCCACCCGCGCTGCCGGAAGCGCATGCACCAGTCCAGGTCCTCGCAGTGGAGGAAGTAGTCCTCGTCGAGCAGGCCGACGTCCTCGATCGCGCGGGTGCTGGCCATCATGCACGCACCCGACACGGCCTCGACGTCGATCGGCGCATCCGGCAGCGGCGAATTCATCAGGTGGAAGTCGGGGAACGCCCGGGGCCACCAGCGGCCCAGCCGCCACAGCCCGAAGGCGCGCAGGAATGCGCGCCACGGCGTCGGCACCGCGCGACGCGAGCCGCCTTGCTCGGCACCGTCGTCGTCCAGGAGCAGCCCGCCGGCCATGCCGGTGTCGGCGCTTGACCGGAGTTCGCGCCGCCACGACTCCACGGCGCCGGGGTCGCACACGGCGTCCGGGTTCAGGATCAGCACCGCGCCGAACGTGGCCCAGTCGGCGCGCGAGCGGAGCAGGCGGATGCCATCGTTGCAGCCGACTGAGAATCCGCCGTTGGAGGCGCGCCGCACGATCGACAGGCGGGCATCGCGCCCAAGGCGGTGCTCGAGCGCCTCGATGCTGCCGTCCGAGGAGGCGTTGTCGACCACCACCACGTGCGCTGCCTGCGGCAGGACGGCCGCCACGCTGTCCGTGAGCAACGGGCCGGCATTGAAGTTGACGATGATGGCCGCGACCATGGGGACGCACGTGGCCCGGAAGGGCGAATAGCCTAGCAGCGTCGGGGCACCGCCCATGCCGGGCATCCCGGACGCGCCGATCGCTACCCTGCGCCTTCCGAAGAATCGATGCACATGGACAGGAAGGGCATCATCCTCGCGGGCGGCGCCGGCACGCGCCTCCACCCGGCCACGCTCGCGGTGTCGAAGCAGCTGCTGCCGGTCTTCGACAAGCCGATGGTCTATTACCCGCTCACGACGCTCATGCTCGCGGGCATCCGGCAGGTGCTGGTCATCTCGACGCCGCAGGACACGCCCCGATTCGAGCAGCTGCTCGGGGACGGCCGTG
Organism: Phycisphaerales bacterium; assembly: GCA_046096165.1. Classification (GTDB taxonomy): domain Bacteria; phylum Planctomycetota; class Phycisphaerae; order Phycisphaerales; family SM1A02; genus UBA966. The sequence goes on from JBJTJU010000046.1 coordinate 3,809, forward strand.
CGTGGGGCATGGACATCTCGTACGCGGTGCAGCCCTCACCGGACGGCCTTGCGCAGGCGTTCCTGATCGGCGAGCGGTTCCTGGGCGGTGCGCCGTCGGCGCTGGTGCTCGGCGACAACATCTTCCATGGTCACGACCTGCCAGGGCTGCTCGCGCGCGCGCATGGCCGCCGTGACGGCGCAACCGTCTTCGCCTACCACGTGCAGGACCCCGAGCGGTACGGCGTCGTGGAGTTCGGCGCCGACGGACGTGCCGTGAGCCTGGAGGAAAAGCCGCGAGCGCCGAAGTCGAGCTACGCCGTCACCGGGCTCTACTTCTACGACGGGCACGTGGTCGACCTGGCCAAGGGCCTCCGCCCCTCGGCGCGGGGCGAACTGGAGATCACCGACCTGAACCGCCTGTACCTGGAGCGCAGCGCGCTGAACGTGGAAGTCATGGGCCGCGGCTACGCGTGGCTCGACACCGGCACGCACGAGTCGCTCCTGGAGGCCGGGCAGTTCATCGCCACGCTCGAGCACCGCCAGGGCCTGAAGGTCGCCTGCCCGGAGGAAGTGGCGTTCCGAAACGGCTGGATCGGGCGCGCGGACCTCGAGGCGCTTGCCGCCCCGCTCGCGAAGAACGGCTACGGCCGCTACCTCATGCAGGTGCTGCGGGAGACGCTGCACTGATGCTGGCGCGCCGGCTCGAGATCCCGGAGGTCTTCGTCCTGGAGCCCCGCGTCTTCTGCGACGACCGCGGGTTCTTGTTCGAGAGCTTCAGCGAGCGCTCGTTCCGAGAGGCGGTGGGCATTGACGTCCGGTTCGTCCAGGACAACCACTCCCGCTCGGCGCGCGGGGTGCTCCGCGGACTGCACTACCAGCTGGCGCCGAGCGCACAGGGGAAGCTGGTGCGCGTGGTGCGCGGCGCCGTGATCGACGTCGCGGTCGACCTGCGACGGGGTTCCCCGACGTTCGGCCGGTGGGTGGGTGCGGAGCTCTCGGACTCGAACCGCCGGCAGCTCTGGATCCCGGAAGGCTTCGCGCACGGCTTCCTGGCGCTCCAGGACGGCACTGAGGT
>JBJTJU010000047.1:0-2011 GCA_046096165.1 Phycisphaerales bacterium
GTCTGTAGATGCGATAGAGATGACTCCACCAACTCCAAATCCTCCATCAGAAGACAGACTAATCGATGGGGTTCTGGAACTAACTCCTAGAACGGTTCTTTCCGGACTGTTCGTTTGGAGCGCTTGATGGGTGGTTTTTAAGGAAGTGTGTTGGTTGAGATTCTTGAGTAAAGGAGCACTAAAATAGATACATGCCACGCTGAAACACAGGAGTGCAATGAGTGATGATTTTGCGCGACCGATTGTCATCCGTTTTATCAGTTTACAAATACCAGTGTGTTGTTGCAAGCACGCATCATGGATTCCACAACACCACCCCCTCTCTGGAAGGTTCTTGTGAAATTGCGTATAATTGCACCGTTGCGTCCATAGCTCAGTTGGATAGAGCAGCCGCCTTCTAAGCGGCAGGTTGAGGGTTCGAGTCCCCCCCGGGGTGCTTCGCGCGCCGGCGCGGCACCGCATGCGGCTGATCGCCTCCCCCGTCTACCGCGCCTTCCCGGAGCTGGATTCGTTCAGCGACGTGCAGTGCCGCGAGTTCACCGTGCGCGCACGCGGGTCGTGGCGGCGTCGGACCACCTTCGGCGCGGCGCGTGCCCTCGCCGCGATCGCCGCCGTGCCCATCACCGTGTGGATCGTCGCCGCGACCGTCGGGTCGGCGATCGGCCTGCGCGGCGCCTCCTCCAACTCGTGGGTGCTGGCGCTGGTGCTCCTGGCGGGGCTGCTGGCGGGCGGCGCGACATGGCTCGTGTTCGGCGACCTCTCGCTTCGCCTCGCCATCCGGCGCGTGATGCGCATCGGCGGCACGTGCCAGGGATGCGGATACGTCCTCGTGGGGCTTCCGGTGTCCGCATCGCTCGACGTCACCTGCCCGGAGTGCGGCGAGCACACCTCGCTCGAACGCGACCGCGCGCACTGCGTCCCCGATGCCTCCGGGCAGCTGCGGTTCCTGCCCTCGGCAGACGTGCAGGTGGCACCGGTCGCCTACTGGACGAAGCGTCGCGCGCGTACATGGGCCCGGCGCGTCGCATGGACCGCGGCCGCCACGGCCGGCATCGTGGCGCTCGTCCTCATGGTGCACGAGGTGCGCATCCGCTGGAACGAGTCGACGGCACGCGCCCGGCTCGCCGCGATGCCTCCGGCCGAGGCGTGGATGGCACGCCTGGCCCCGCCGTCGGCCACCGAACCGGGGCCAAACGCGCTCGAGCTCCTGCTCGGATTCGAAGCGCAGGTGCAGGCATTGCGCGACGAGCCGTTCGCGGAGTTCATCACGCGCGTCGCGTCGTTCGCGAGCAACCCCGGCGGCGACGACACCGTCGCCGAATGGGAGCGGTGCCGCCGCGCGGTGATGATCGCGCGGTCGAAGGGACTGCTTGCGTTCGCCGATGCGTTGGCCGATTGCCCGCGGACCGACCCGCGGCGCGACGACCTTCGGCGCAGCGGCAACCCGACGCTCGGGGAGTGGTGGCAGCTCAACCAGCCGTACCCGCCTGCGATCTCCGCGCTGCGCCAGCTGTCGCTTGCGCGCGCGCGCACGGGTGCCTCGGGCGGCGACGATGCCGAGGTCCTCTGCGGCGCGAAGGGCCTGATCGCCTCGGTACGCCTGCGGCACGCGGTGATGCCCCCGACGTTCTGGAACCAGCCCGCCGGCGTCCTGGGCACGTCCGGCGACGTGATCCGCGCGATCCGCCGCTCGGGCGGCGAGGCGGCCGCCGCGGAACTCGCCGCGGCGGTGCGCGCCGCCTCGTGGCGCCCAGGCCCGGCGCTGGTCGAGGAGTTCGCGGTGCAGGCGGTGCAGTCGGAGGTCTGCGCGCTGCATTCCTCCGCGAGCGCCATGCGCTGGGGGCCGCTGACCACCGACCCCCGGCTTTCGTGGTACTTCCGCTTCGCGATGCAGTCGTCGCGGATCGACGGCTGGCTGCCGCCCTCCTTCGACGCCGGCTGGGATGCGGCCGCCGCGCAGTTCGGGCCCGTCATGCGCGCCTCGCTCGCCGAGCCCTCCGAGGGCCGCAGC
>JBJTJU010000048.1:0-4533 GCA_046096165.1 Phycisphaerales bacterium
GTGATGGACTTGTCGCTCACCGTCACCTGCTCGTTGTAGGTCCCTGGCGCCAGCACCACGCGGTCGCCATTCACCGCGGCGTTCACCGCGGCCTGGATGGACGAATACTGCGACGGCACCAGGAGGTCCGCGGCCTCGCTCGCCGTGGCGAGGAAGCACGCGAGGACAGCCCCGATCAGCACCTGGATCTTCATGATGGACAAGCTCCCTGGACCGCCGCCGGAATGGCTGCGACCGGGACACCATACCCCCAAGGTGCCGCACGGCAAAGCCGCCCGTCAGGGATCGCCCAAAATCGGCCCGAAACCCTACTTCGTCACCCCGATCCGCTCCAGCACCTCGGCGTCGATCCCGAGGAACTCGCGCATGTGCTGGTCGTAGGTCTCCTGGTCCTTGTCGCGGCTAAAGTCGAGGCGCAGCTCGTTGATGACCTTGGTGCCCTGCCCGATCCACTGCTTCCAGGTCTCGGCGGTGATGTTCTCGAAGATCCACTGGCCGATCGGTCCCCTGAAGGGCGGCGCAGCCATCTTGTTCCCCGGGCGGCCGGTGCGCTGGCAGATGAATGCCCCGCTCGCCTTCAGGCGCTCGGCGGCGGCATCGACCTCGGCGGCGAGCTTCGGCGGCTCGCGGCCGACGGAGCGCAGCAGCTCGGCCATCGCGTTGCGCGGCATCAGGTCGCCCTTCTTCGCCGCCACCTCGTAGCCGCGCGAGAGGAGGTCGACCGCACGGTCCACCCACCCGGCGCCCACCATCGCCTGCCCGGCCAGCTGGTACGCCTTGCTCATCTCGGGCACCAGCTCGATGCAGCGCTCGAAGCTGCGCGCGGCCTCGGCGTGCCGGCCGGCGTCGAGGTAGGCCTTCCCGAGCGAGAAGTGGGCCATCTCGTTCGTCGGGTCGGCCGACGCCATCTTCTCGAACTGCGCGATTCGGTCGGTGCCGGAGGGACCGCCTGTCGTGTTCATGCGCGGATGATAGGAGCGCCGCCGACGCGGGACTCGCCCGCACCGATCGGGCGCACCGCGCGCGCGCCGGCGGCCGGGCGCACCCAGTGCCGTCGGTGGTAGGCCCACCACTCGACCACGAGGAGCAGGAGCGCCGCCGCCAGCGCGTACGGCCACAGGTCGCTGAGCGTGCCGGTGCCGCCGCTCGCGGCCACGCGCTGCGTGCCCACCTCGATCTCGGGGACCGCCGCGATGTGCCCCTCGCCCGCGGCCGGGTTCACCGCGAAGGCGCGCACCTGCTCGCCGCGGTCGTCCGCCCACGTGAACCGGTAGGTGCCCGCGCGTGTCACGGGGCCGAACGTCACCGTGCCCTCGCGCGCCGGCACCGAGGTGCGCGTGCCGTCCGGGCCGGTGACCGTGGCCTCGCGCACGCCGCCCGTCACGCGGACCGAGAGCGTCTCGCCGGGCCGGTGCTCTTCCTGCACCGCCGCCTGGTCGAGGCCGCCGAGCCATTCGACGGCATTGGCGAGGAACGTGACGAAGCCGCGCTGGAACGGCCAGTTGGAATCGAGCGGGTCGAACGCCACGATGACCGCCGTCACCGGGCCGCGGCGCGCGACCACCGCCAGCGGCGAGTCCGGGCCCTCGACGATCGCCTCGACGTCCGAGGCCGGCGCGATGGCGGTGGCCTTCGCGACGAAGAGGTCATCGAGGTTCACGGCGCGCAGCAACGGGTGCGACGCCTTCTGCGCGCGCACCGCCAGCCCTTCCTTGGTGCCGTAGGGGTTCAGGCCCTCGACGCCCGCGGGGACGCCCAGGCACAGGTAGCGCCCCGGCGGCAGCGCGGCCGGGAGTGCCGCGGGGTTCGCGACGATGACGTCGAACTGGTCGGCCTTCGCGGCGCGCTCGGCGAATTCCTTGGCGGAAAGCGTCTCGACCTTCTCGGCCGGGATGGCGCGCACGACGTTCGCGGTCGCGAAGTCGACGTTCCCCACCACGGCGATCCGCAGCCGGCGCGGCGCGGCGACCGCGATCTCGGCGCGGTTGTCCGCCGGAAGCGCATCGGTGCGCGAAATCCGCACCGCCATCACCCCGGCGCGCGGCTGGACGAGCGGCGGGAACGTGAAGCGCTCGTACCCCGGCCGGTACGCCGGGCCCTCGCCGGGCTTCGCCGCGGTCTCGGCCGCGGGGATGCGCACGGGCTTCGGCGTCACCGAGCGCACGGAACCGTCGACCACGAGCTCGAGGTCCGTCTCGACCGCCTCGGGGGCGTCGTTTCGAAGCGTGACGAAGACCTGCATGAGTCCGGGGTCGGTGGCGCTGCGCTCGGCGGCGATCCCCTCGATGCCGGCATTCGCGGCGTCGGCGCGCCCGGTCACGTGGTAGGTGAGCGTCTCGCCCGGGCGCACCGATTCCAAGGCGAGGTCCTCGATCCGTCCGTCGGACCAGAGTTCGAGCGTCGCGCCCTCGGTGGGCGTGGCGCCCTGCGACTCCGGGTCCATGACCGTCGCGAACGCCCGAGCGAGGGCCAGGGCATCGGCGATGCGGCTCGCGCCATCGGTCTGCTCGATGCGGTCGATCGCGCGCATCAGGTCGCCGCTTGAGCGCGTGAAGGGCTGCACCACCTTGGCGCTGTCGCTGAAGGCGATCACCATCGTCTCGCCCGGCACGGAACTGAAGAGCCCGCCCGCGAAGAGCTGCTCGACGCGTGCCTTGGCCTGCTCCTTCGCCACCTCCAGGCGGGTCTTCCCGGCGGCGAGGTCGGTGGCGCCCATCGAGGCGGATGCGTCCACCAGGATCACGGTGCGGCCGCCGGCGGCAAGCCCCAGGTCCATGCGCGGCTGCATGAGCGCGAACGCCACGAAGCCGAGGAGCCCCAGCTGCAGGAAAAGGAGGAGGCTCGGCCGCAGCCGCTGGAACGGCGTGTTGGCGCGCATGTCCTCGACGCTGCGCTTCCAGAGGAGCGTGCTCGGGACGGCCGCCGGCTTGCGCCGAAGCTTCAGGAAGTAGAGCGCAAGGAGCAGCGGCACCAGGGCCGCCGCCGTCACGATGCCGGTGAGCGGCGTGATCCAGGTGATGGCCACGAATGCCGGGCCGCTCACCGCAGGAGCCCCCGCCGCCGCAGGTACTCCAGGAGCAGCACGTCGATGTCGGTCGAGGTGTCGACCACCATGTGCATGATCGAGCGCCGCACCGAGAAGTCGCGCAGCCCGGCGCACCAGGCACCGAGGTTCGCGCGGTACTGCTCGACCAGGCCGGGGCTCGCGGTCACCTCCGCCTCGTCGCGGTCCTCGACGTCGGTGAGGCGCCAGTCGCCGGCCAGCCCGTGCGCGGTCGGGTCGATCTCCTGCGGGGCGAGCGTCTGCACGCACCAGAGGTCGTAGCCGCGGCCGGCCACGTAGCGCAGGCCCTTCTCGTAGCCGTCCTTCAGCAGGAAGTCGCTGATCACGAGCATCACGCCGCGGCCCTGGCGTGCCAGTGCCAGCGACTTCATGGATTCCTCGAACGTCCCGCGGCCGCCGGGCTTCAGGTCAAGCAGCCAGCGGCCCATCTCCGACGTCCGGCGCCGTCCGCGCAGGTTCGCGAGCTTGCGCAGTCCGCCCTCCTCGCCGAAGGAGGCGAGGGTCACGCGGTTGTGGTTCACCAGCCCGATGTAGCCGAGCGCCATCGCCAGGCGCTGCGCGAACACCAGCTTGTTCGGGTCGCCCCAGTCCATCGAGGCGCTGGTGTCGATCGCGATGAGGAGCGAGAGGTCCTCCTCCTCCAGGAAGATCTTGAGGAACAGCCGGTCGAGCCGCCCGAAGATGTTCCAGTCGATGAAGCGCAGGTCGTCCCCGTGGACGTAGGGACGGAAGTCGGCGAACTCGACGCTCTGGCCGCGGCGCTTCGAGCGGCGCTCGCCCTGCAGCTTGCCGCTGAAGATCTTGCGGCTGACGAGGTCGAGCCGGCCGATCCGGGCCATCAGCTCGTTGCCGAGCAGGTCGTCGACGCGCTGCGGGCGCGCGCCCCTGGGCTGGTTCTGGAAGAAGAGGCTCACGCGGCCTCCTCGGGTGCGTGGCGGGGCAGGCGCTCGATGATGCCGGCCACCACGCGGTCGGCGTCGAGCCCGTCGGCCTCGGCCTCGAAGCTGGGGATCACGCGGTGCCGGAGCGCGGCGGGGGCCACGGCATGCACGTCGCCGATCGAGACGTGGAACCGGCCGTCGAAGAGCGCACGCACCTTCGCCGCGGTGACGATGGCCTGCGCGGCGCGCGGGCTGGCGCCCACCGCGATGTCGCGACCGGCACGTTCGTCGGCATGGTCGCCGCCCGGGTGCGTGGCGAGCACCAGGCGGATCACGTAGTCCTGGACGGGCGCCGCGATCACGATGCGGCGCGCCAGCCGCTGCGCCTCGACGATGCGCGCGCCGTCGAGCACGGTGCCCACGGCGGGCTCGGCCGACGTCGTGGTGCGGCGCAGGATCTCCATCAGGTCGGCGCGCTCCACGTTCGGCACCGAGACCTTCAGGAGGAACCGGTCGAGCTGCGCCTCCGGCAGCGGGTAGGTGCCCTCCTGCTCGATCGGGTTCTGCGTGGCAAGCACCAGGAACGGG
>JBJTJU010000049.1:0-6980 GCA_046096165.1 Phycisphaerales bacterium
GCCAGCACGAACGCCGCGATCATCGCCATGAACACCAGGAGCACCGGCGGCAGCAGCTTGCTGAAGAGCTTGAGCGACGTGTTCACCTGGCGGTCGAAGGCGCCTGCCGCGTGCAGCAACATGGGTTCGAGGCGCCCGGACTTCTCGCCGATGTTCACGATCTGCACGAGGAGCGGCGGGAAGTACCCGCAGCGCTCGAGCGGCTCGGCGAGCGACTGGCCGGTGGTGACCTTCTCCTGGACGCCGTCGATCGCCTCCATGAGCACCATGTTGCCGAGCGTGTCGCGCACGATGCGCAGCGCCGACAGGATGGGCAGGCCCGCGGAGACCAGGGTCCCCAGGGTGCGCGTGAAGCGCGCCACGGCCACGTCGCGCACCAGCGGTCCGAGCACCGGCGTGCGCAGCATCGCCAGGTCCACCTTGCGGCGGTTGGCCGGGACCCGCAGCCACGCGCGGCCGGCCAGGAACAGGGCCGCGCCGCCGCCGAGGAGCAGCCACCACCAGTTGCTCATCGCGTCGGCGAAGCCGAGCAGCACCTTGGTCGGGAACGGGACTTCCACGCCCGGCTGCGCCAGGATCGGCGCCATCAGGCGCGGCAGCAGGAAGGTCACCGCGATCACGATGCTCACGCCGATCATGAAGGCGACGATCAGCGGGTAGATCGTGGCGCCGACGAGCTCGCGCCGCAGCTCGACCGAGCGGTCGAGCAGGTCCGCGAGCTGGTGCATGACCTCGCTCATCCGGCCGGAGGCGTCGGAGGCGCGCACCATGCCCACGATCATCTCGTCGAACGGCGGCCCGTACTCCTCCATTGCCTCGTGCAGCGGGCGGCCGGCCTCGACGCGCTCGATGATGAAGTCGAGGATCACCGGCTGGGCCTTCCCGCTCGCCTGGCGGCGCGCGATCTTCAGCGCGTTCAGGAGGGGCAGGCCGGCCTCGATCGCGGTCGCGAGTTCGCGCACGATGTTGGCGAGCTCCGCGCGCTTGAGGGTCGGCCGGCCGCTGCCCGTGCCGCCCGCGCGGCGGAGCAGGGCGCCGAGGTCGAGTTCCGTCCCTCGCGCGGCCGCACGGCCGCGCGCCGTCCGCCCGGGTGCCGCCGCCGCGCGGGCGGGCGCCTCGGGCTCGGTGGCCTCGAGGGACGTCGGCATCATGCCCTGCGCCTGGAGCTGGCGGATCGCGGTCGCGCGGTCGGGCGCGGCCAGGACGCCGGCGGTCGCGGCGCCGGTGCGGTCGATCGACTGGTGCCTGAAGGTCGGCATGCGTCGGCGCTCAGCCGTCGTCGATGTCCTGCGTCGCGCGCAGCACCTCGTCCACGGTGGTCAGCCCGGCCGCGGCCTTGGCCATGCCGTCGTCGCGCATGGTGGTGAAGTCGGCGTCGACGAGGCCGCGCAGGTCGAGCGTCGTGCGGTTCTTGCTGATGCCCTCGCGCAGGCGCGCGTTGATCCGGGCGATCTCGTAGAAGCCCATGCGCCCGCGGAACCCCGAGCCGTTGCACTTCTCGCAGCCCTTGCCCACGGCGATGCCCTCGGTGAAGAGCGCGCGCTCCTCGGGGGTGATGCGCACCGCGACCTCCTCGGTCATCGGCACGCGCACCGTGCACTCGCGGCACAGGCGGCGCCCCAGGCGCTGCGCCAGGAGCCCCTCCAGCACGCTCGCGATCAGGAACGGCTCGGCGCCCATGTCGACGAGGCGTCCGACGGACGAGATGGAGTCGTTGGTGTGCAGCGTGCTGAACAGCAGGTGGCCGGTGAGCGCGGAGCGGATGGCGATGTCCACCGTCTCGTTGTCGCGCACCTCGCCCACGAAGATCACGTCCGGGTCCTGGCGCAGGATGGCGCGCAGCCCGGTGGCGAAGGTCAGGCCGCGCTTCGGGTTCACCGGGATCTGGTTGATGCCGGTCAGCTCGTACTCGACCGGGTCCTCGATGGTGATGATCTTCTTGCGCGGGTCGTACAGCTTGTTGAGGCACGCGTACAGCGTGGTCGTCTTGCCGCTGCCGGTCGGGCCGGTGACCAGCACCATGCCGTGCGGCTTCTGGATCATCTTGTCCATGATCCCGCGCATCTGCTCGCGCATCCCCAGGCTGACGAGGTCGAGCGGCAGCGAGCTCTTGTCGAGGATTCGCATCACGATGCTCTCGCCGTACACCGTGGGCACCGTGCTGACGCGGATGTCGACCTTGCGGCCCTCGAACCGGAGCGTGATGTGCCCGTCCTGGGGCACGTAGCGCTCGGCGATGTTCATGTGGGCCATGATCTTCACGCGCCCGATCAGCGCCGGCTGCAGGTGCTTGGGCGGCGAGGGCCGCTCGGCGAGCACGCCGTCGATGCGGTACTTGACCTTGAGCTCGGTCTCGAAGGGCTCGATGTGGATGTCCGACGTGCGGTTCTGGATCGCCTCCAGGATGATGAGGTTCACCAGGTTGATGAGCGTCGGCTGCTCGGCCATCCGGTGGACGTCGTCCGCCTCAATGGCGTCGAGGTTGTGCTCGATCTCCCCGCCCGAGAGCTCGCTGTCCCCGGCCAGGCTCTCGGCCATCCGGGCCGCGGTGGTGCCGTAGACCGCGCGCATCAGCTCGCCGAACAGGGCCGGCTCGAGGCCGATGCGCACCACCGGCATGCGCGCGAGCGCCGCCGCCTCGTCGATCGCCCCGACGTCGAGCGGGTCGACCATCGCCACGACCATCCGCCCGCGCTCGATGCGCATCGGCACCACGCGCAGGCGCACCGCCGCGTCCGGCGGCAGCCGCTCGGCGGCGCCCGGGGAGGCCTCGGGCAGCTCGTCCGACCACTCGATGCCGAAGAGCCGGCACCGCTCGCGCAGCGTCACGTCGGCGCCCGCGGACGCGACCGCCCGCGCCTCGTCGGCGGGGCTTCGTGCGGCGGTGGGCTGCGCGTCGTGGTCCATGTCGTCTCCGCCGCCTGTCAGCGCGGCTCGCCGCCGCCCGCGGGCGGGCCGGCGGGGTCCGCCGTCTTGCGGCGCTGCCCGCCCTGCGACCGGTCGTCGGGGCGGATCTTCGTGGGTGGCGGCGGTGCGTCCGCACCGGAGGGATTGGTCGGGTTGGGCTCGACGCCGTCGCCGCCGCCCTCTTCCTGCGCCTTCGGTCCGAGGCCCTTCGGGTCGGCCATCAGGCGCAGCTTCTCGCGCTCGGTCTCCTCGGGCGAGGGACCGTTGATCTCGGCGAGCTGCTCGGGGCCCAGGATCGCCATGAGCCGCTCGCGGTACGGCTGGCCCATGGCCTCCTTCTCCGCGCGTGCCTTGGCGACCTCGTCATCGGTCTTGGTGCCCGGTGCGCTCGCCGGCGCGCCTGCCTTGCGCTCCATCATCGCGCGGGCGCGCCGCTTGGCGGCCTTGGGCTCCTCGGCCTTCACGACCGCGGCAAGCTTCGCGTTCGCCTGGTCGCATGCCCCGGCGAACTCCTGCATGAGCGCGTCCACCTGCGCCACCTGCTCGGGGCTGAGCGACGGCAGCTTGCGCACCTGCTGCATGAGCACCATCACCGGGTGGATGCGGTAGACGTCGGCGTAGCCATCCTCGAGCGCCGCCTTGCGGAACTCGGGCCCGCGCGCGCCCATCGCCGCGGCGATCGACTCGATTGCGGCATCGTTGGCGTCGCGCACGGCGACGCTTGCCTGCATCACCTGGTCCTGCAGGTCGCCCATCTTCTCGTAGTCCATGGCCGACATCGCGGCCTCCAGGCGCGGCAGCACCTCCTTGCTCCGCTGCGATCGCGCCGCGAGGGCCTGGTCGAGCGCAACCTCGTACTGCGCCAGCACCGGGGCCGTCGCCTCCTCCTCGGCGGGCGTCGGCTGCATCCTCGCGACCACCGCGAACAGGTCGACGCGCTCGCCCGAGAGGTCGCCCTCGGGGAGGAGCCGCTCGCGCCGCAGCGCACGCTCGAACTTCGGCCAGAGCTCGAGCTGCTGCGCGCCCAGCTGGCTCTTCACGTCGGCGGTGAACTTGGCGAGCATCTGCTCCTTCTCGGTGCGCCAGCTGCCCAGCGGCTCGAGCACCTTCTGGAGCACCTGGTCGCCGCCCGTGGTGCCCGAGCGCACCGCGTTCTCCGACGCGGCGCGCATCCGGTCCTTCATCGCGTCGACGCCGGTGTTGAACGCGGTCGTGTAGTCGTTGATCAGCGCCTCGATCACGGGGCGCTGCCACTCCTCCAGCTGCAGCTGCTGCGCCATCAGCGACAGGTCGCGCTGCATGATGTCGGGGCGGAAGGCCTCGGCGAAGAGCATGCGCCGGCCGGCCTGCGCCTCGGCGGGACGTGCCGTGCCCAGGGCGGCGGCGGCGGCGACGGCGAGCGCGGCAAGCGGGCGGGCGAGTCGGTGGATCGTGGGGTGGGCGTTCATGGGCGGTCTCGAAGGGGTTCTATCGGCGTCCGGGAGGCCGGAATTGTCGCATGCGTGCGCGGATGCCGGATGCGCAGGCCGAACGCACCAGCAAGCCGCCTATCGCACCGCGGCCTGACGTGATTTCGCGCGTCCCGCCGAACACGGTCAATAACCGCCGCGGCGGTGCCGGCGGGCCTCAGCCAGGGCTCACCGTGCGCTGCTCGATCCGCTTCTCGGGCACGGTCACCACCACGCGCTGCACGAAGATGCCGGGCGTGTGCACCTCGTCGGGGTCGATCGACCCGACCGGCACCAGTTCCTCGACCTCGGCCACCGTGACGCGCCCGCACGTGGCGGCCATCGGGTTGAAGTTCCGCGCGGTCTTGCGGAACACCAGGTTGCCCGCCGCGTCGGCGCGCCATGCCTTCACGAGCGCCAGGTCGGCGCGGATGCCGCGCTCGAGCACGTAGGTCTCGCCGTCGAACTCCATGTGCGGCTTGCCCTCGGCGACCACCGTGCCCACGCCGGTCTTGGTGTAGAAGCCGGCGATGCCCGCGCCGCCGGCGCGCATGCGCTCGGCGAGCGTTCCCTGCGGCGCGAACTCGAGCTCGAGCTCGCCGCTCATGAACTGGCGCTCGAACTCCGCGTTCTCGCCGACGTAGCTCGAGACCATCTTGCGCACCTGCCGGGTCTTCAGCAGGAGCCCCAGGCCCCAGTCGTCGACGCCGGCATTGTTCGACACGCAGGTCAGGCCCCGCACGCCGGAGTCGCGCAGGGCGAGGATCAGGCGCTCGGGGATGCCGCACAGCCCGAAGCCCCCGACCGCGACGGTCATCCCGTCCCGGACCAGTCCGTCCAGCGCGCGCTCGGGGGTGTCGAAGACCTTGGCCTGGCTCATCTCGGATCCTCGCCGTTGGGGGTGGGGAAGTGTATCGGTGGCGGCGCTAGGCTTGCGGGAATCCGTGCGCCGCGCGCCCGTCACGCTCCTCCTCGGCCTGCTGCTCGTGCTCTCGGCGATGCCGGACACCATGGCGGCGCCGGTGCTCAAGGAGCTCCTCGTCGACCGCTACGGCGCGTCGCTGCGCGAGGCGCAGACCTTCATGGCGGTGAACCTGCTGGGCGCGGCGGCGGCGATCCCGCTCCTGGTGCGTGCGCGCCGGCGCTGGTCGCCCGTGACGCTCCTGGTGGTGGCCTCGCTCGCCGACGGCGTCCTGCTCGGGGCGCTCGCCGCGCCGGTCGGGCTGCATGCGTCGCTTGCGATCCGGGTCGCCGAGGGCGTGACGGACGTGCTGGTGTTCGCGTCGCTCTTCGACCTCGTGCGCCGCGCCGCGGGCACGCACGCGGCGTGGGGGCTCGGCATCGCGTCGACCCCGCTCCTCCTCGGCCTCGGCGCCGGCGCGGTGGCGGGCGGCATCGCGGCGCAGCGGATCGCCCCCGACGGCGCCGCGGGCTCGGGCGCGGACGTGGCGCTCGCGGTGTTCGGCGTGTCGGCGCTCGCGAGCGTCCTGGTGGCGGTCGGCGCACTCGTGTACCGCCGCTGGATCGCGGGCCTGGCGGCGGTCGAGCCCGAGGACGCGCCCGGCGCCGCCTCGGGTGCGGCGCATGCCGCGGGCGTCCGCGCCGGCACCTTCGACGACCGCCCGCGGCCGCTCGCCTGGACCTGCGTGATGGCGTTCTTCGACCGCGCCACCGGCGGCCTGATCACGACCACGCTTCCCGGCGTGCTCGCCACGTTCCTCGGCTACTCGGCGGGGCAGCGTGGCTGGCTGATCGGCCTGCCGCTCATCCTGATGGCGGTGTGCACGGGCCCGGCGGGCGCGCTGTGCGACCGGCTCGGCAGCCTGCGCGTGCGGCTCGTCGCGGGCGCGGGCTATGCCGTCGCGTTCGGGCTGCTGCCGCTTGCGGCCTCGAGCCAGCCGGCGCTCGGCGCGGTGATGGTGGCGGTGGGAATCCTCGCTGGCACCATGTTCGCGAGTTCGCTCGCGCTGGCCGCCGAGACCGGTCGCGGCACGGTCGCGCTGGGTGCGTTCCGCGCGGCCGGCGACCTGGGGTTCTTCGCGGGGACGGCGCTCTCGATCGCCGCGGTCGCTGCGCTCGGCGGCGACGGCGATGCCACCTACGCCGACTACGCGTGGATGATCGCCGCCTTCGCCGCCGCGCACGGCGCGTCGACGGTGGCGATCGCGCTGCTTGCGCGCCGCGTCAGTTGACGGTCATCAGGCCGGAGTCGTCGCCCGCGTCGCCCTCGAGCGCGCGCCGGATCTTGGCGAGCGCCGAGTGCTGGACCTGCCGCACGCGTTCCTTGGTGAGGCCCACGAGCCGCCCAACCTGCGCCAGCGTCGGCGGCCGGCCGGGCTCGGTGCCCTCGAGCGCGAAGCGGTGCATCACCACGGCGCGCTCCACCTCGCTCAGGTCGGCGCGGTTGGTCTCGACGATGGTGCGCACCTCGGCGGCGTCGCGGCGCTCCTGGTCGACACGCGCCACGGCGGCCTTGTCGCCCTCCTCGAGCGCCGGGTCGAACTCGACCGGGAAGCGCTGGCGGTGCTTGGCGAGCTTGAGGCCGTGCCGGCTGAACGCCTTCAGGATGGCGCGGCACGCATAGGTGCTGAACTTGAAGCCGCGGCCGCAGTCGAACTTGTCGAC
>JBJTJU010000050.1:0-10360 GCA_046096165.1 Phycisphaerales bacterium
TCGGGGGACGTGTACGACGTGGTGCGCCTCGACGAGCGGCACCTGGGCGTCTTCATCGCCGACGCCGTCGGGCACGGCGTGCCCGCGGCGCTCCTGACCCTGGTGATCTGCCGCGGGCTTCCGGCGACGGACGTGGGCCACGGCACGTACCGCATCGTGCCGCCGGGCGAGGCGCTCGCACGCTTCAACGCCGAGATGCTGGCGCACCAGGAACACACCACGCGGTTCGCGACCGCCGTCTACGCGGTGATCGACACCGAATCCGGCACGGTGCGGCTGGCGTCGGCGGGACACCCGGCGCCGTCGATCCTGCGCGCCGGCGGCACGATCGAACAGGTACCGGCCGAGGGAGGCCTGCTCGGCGTGTTCGAGGGCGAGCAGTACGGCGAGGTCACCGTCGGGCTCGAACCGGGCGACCGCCTCCTCATGCACTCCGACGGGCTGGAGCAGGCCTTCCCGGGGGATCCGTCCGGCGACCGGCAGGCGCGCCTGCCCACCAAGCGCTACCTCGACGAATTCGCCGCGGTGCGCGGGGCGCCGGATGCGGCCGCCCTCGTCGAGCAGGTGGGCCGTCGGATCGACATGCAGTTCGGAAGCGTCCGCCAGGCGGACGACGTGACGCTGCTGGTGGTCGAGCGGGCGCGCGCGACCGGCGGCGGGGGCCGTGCGTGAACGCGGGGACCTCCGGGGAACTTCCGCCGCCCGGACTGCTGCTGGTCGCGCTGGTGGCGCCGCTCTTCCTGTGGCTGTGGTGGAACCGCACGCGGTTCGCGCGGCTCATGAAGGACGTGCCGACCACCACGGTCAACGGGGTCTTCGTCGGCATGGTGGAGACCTCGGGCACCATCGTGCACGACCAGGCCCCCACGGGCGCGCTGAGCGGCATCCCCTGCGTGCACCATGCGTGGGCGGTGTACGAGCACTGGAAGCGCACCGAGACCTACAAGGACTCCAAGGGCAAGACCCAGACGCGCACCCGGCACGGCCGTGACGTGGTGGATTCCGGCGGCGCGACGGTCGACTTCCTGCTGCGCGACCCGACCGGCACCATCGTGGTGCGCTCGACGGGCGCGGACTGGACGACGGTGACCACCTTCTCGGCGACGGCCCGTCACGGCGACGCGCTGTATGCGACGAAGGCGCCGCGCGCGACGGTGCGCGGGAGCGTCGGCGTGCGCAGCTTCGAGGAGCGGGGCGTGCCGGTGGGGCGCCCGGCGTGGGTGATGGGGAACGCGCGGCCGTCGGCGGGCGGCGGCTGGCTGGAGATCGGCGCCGGCGGCGAGGAAGGGATCTTCATGGTGTCGCTGGCGGGCGAGGCGTCGCATGCGTTCAACGCGCGGGCGCTGGCCGTGGTGGGGTTCGTGCTCGGGGCGGCGTGCGCGGCGGGCGGCGGCATGGGCCTCTCGATGGCGGTGGCGGCCCTGGTGCCTGCGGCCACGGGGCCGGCGGCGGTGCTGGTCGCGGCGACGCTCGGGCTCCTTGCCTGGCTCGCGGTCACCGGGCTCATGTGGGCGATCATCGTGCGCAACGGCGCGGTGCGCGTGCGCAACCGCTGGGAACGGGCCGCCTCGCTGGTCGACGTGCAGCTGAAGCGGCGGGCGGACCTCATCCCCAACCTGGCCGCGGTGACGCGCGCCACGGCGGTGCACGAGTCCGCGGTGCAGTCGGCGGTGGCGCGCCTGCGCGCGGGCGCGTCCGCGCGCGACGAGCTGCGCGTGCTGGCCGAGCGCTACCCGGCGCTGACGGCGGACGGCGCGTTCCTTGCCCTGCAGCGGCAGCTCTCGGAGACCGAGGGGCTGGTGGCGCAGTCACGTCACTTCGAGGTCGCGAGCCGCCAGGCGCTCATCGAGCGGCTGACCACGTTCCCGGAGGGAACGATCGCGCGCCTCATGGGCGTGCACCGGCCCCCGCCAGCGCTCGCTTCACCCGCTCCGCCACCATCTTCGCCAGCACGTCCGCCTCGAGGTTGACGCGGTGGCCGGCGGCGCGGTCGCGGAGCGTGGTCTTGGCGAGCGTGGCCGGGATGAGCGCGACCTCGAACCAGCCGTCGCCCGCGGCTGCGATGGTCAGGCTGACGCCGTCGACGGCGACGCTTCCCCGCTCCACCGCGTGCTCCATGACCGAAGGCGGTGCCGCGATGCGCGTGCGCCATTCGCCGCCCTCGCGCGAGACGCGTTCCACCGTACCGACGCCGTCGACGTGGCCCTGCACGATGTGCCCGCCGAGCAGGGTGGCCGCCGTGGCCGCGTGCTCGAGGTTCACGGCCTCGCCCACGGTCAGCGCGCCGATCGTCGTGAGGCCCAGTGTCTGCGGCACGACGTCGAAGCGGAGCGCCTGCCCGGGTGCGGGCCGGCCCACCACCGTCAGGCAGCAGCCGTTCACGGCGATCGAGTCGCCGTCGCCGGGGGCGTGGTGCCATCCGCAGGGGTCGATCTCCAGGCGCGCGCCCCAGGGTTGGGGGCGCAGCGCCGCGACGCGGCCCTGGTGCTCGACGATGCCGGTGAACATGGGCGGGGCGCCGCGCGCCGGCCTCACCAGGCGCGGACGATCGCGGCCCCGGGATAGTAGGTCGCCAGGATCCGCTCCGCGCGCGCGCCGCCGCGGGCCATGTCCTGCGCGCCGTACTGGCACATGCCGACGCCGTGGCCGAAGCCGCGGCCGGCGAACTCCACGCGGTCGGCCACCACGCGCGCCTTCGCGAAGTGGCTGCTGTTGAGGCGGTGCTTGGGCGTCGGCGCCCCCTCGGGCGCGAAGTTCACCGCGCGGCGGAAGTCCTCGGCACGCAGCTCGAGGGTGCGGCCGGAGGCGTCTTGCAGCCGCACGCGGTTCGGGCGGCCCGCGGGGTTCGACGCGGTCACCTCGATCGACTCGATGCGCGAGATGCCGGCCAGCGCCTCGAGCGGCGCGTCGAGGGCGAGCTCGCCGTCGGAGGGCGGCGGTGGCGGCGGCGCGCCCGGCGCGGCGGGCCGGTCGATGTCGAGCCGGGTGCGCGCCCAGCGGCGCAGGCGCTCGCAGAGCTCGGCGTTCGTGAAGGACTGCTCCCAGCGCCAGCGCGGCGCGTCGTCGCAGCAGGTGCGCACGGCCGAGGGCCCGTCGAGCCCGGCGGCGAGCGGCGCGATGCCGTGGTGCGGGTTGTGCGTGAGCGACTCGACCGCGTTGGCCGGCGTGCCGCCGCAGGTGCTCGAGTAGTAGGCAGGCACCACGCGGCCCTCGAAGGCGAGCAGCATCCCGCGGGTGGCGGCCACGGCCTCGCGGGGCTTCGCGTCCTTCACCTCGCCGACCCACGCCTGGCTCGCCTCGCCGGCGACGAGGTCGTAGTGGCGGCGGCCCTTCCAGTGCGCCTGCTCGCAGACGGCGAAGCTGCGCGCCGCGATCGCCTGCGCGCGGAACGCCTCGGGGTCCCAGGACTTGATCAGTTCCTTGGCCAGGACGCCGGGCAGGTAGCGCTCGAGCGGCACGTCGACCACGAGGTCAAGGGCGGCGGGCGCATCGGCGGTGGGCACGATCCGCACGGGCCCCGGCCAGCTGGTGCCGTCGTAGACCGTCACCTGGCGGGCGCCGGGCGGGGGCGCGAACTCGATCGGGCCGCGGAGCGACACATCGACCGTGCGCGCACCGCGCGTGCCGGCACCCTCGGTGACGCGCCAGCCCGCATCGGTCGGGCGCACGTCGACCGGCGACGCGACGGGCCGCGCGGGAAGCCCGGCACCGAGCATGCGCAGCGATCCGCCCGGGTGCGAGAGCCGCACCACCGGGTCGGCCCGGCGCAGCGCGGCGATGCGCACGCGAAGCTCGGGCTCCTCGGTGGGCACCAACGGACGCTCGGAGAAGACGGGGCGGCGCGGGGCAGGCGCCAGCTCGGCAGCAGGTGCCGGGGCGGGTGCAACCGGTGCGGCGACCGGTGCGCGCGCGACCACCGCCGGCGGACGCGCGGCGGACGGGTCACGCCGCGCGGCAGGCGGCGTCTGGGCGCAACCATGGATGACGAGGGCCGCGCCCAGCATCGACCACACCGCCGAGGCGGCCAGGTCGGAGCTGCGGAACGGGATTCGGGCCTGCGGCATCCAATCCCTTGGATCGGCTCGGGGCCGCGCGGCGCGGCAGCAATTTCGGGGGGGCGAAGCCCCGCCGGGCTCAGTCGAGCTCGCGCAGCGACAGCCCCAGGTCGACCAGCTTGCGCTTGATCTCGTCCAGGGAGTTCTGCCCGAAGTTCTTCACGCCCATCAGCTCGGCCTCGGTGCGGGCGGCCAGCTCGCCGATGGTCTGCACGCCCAGGTTCTGCAGGGCGCGGCGGGCGCGCACCGAGAGCTCGAGCGTCGAGACCGTGCGGCCGAGCACCGACGAGTCCACGCGCTCGGCGAGGGAGTCGATGTACTCCTTGGCCGCGCGCGCCACGTAGCCCTGGTCGAGGCCCTGCCCCAGGCGCAGGCCGCGCTGGGCGAGCATCGCCTCGATCTCGGCCAGGCTGGTCTCGCCGAAGTTCTGGTAGGAGAGCAGCTCGGCCTTGGTGATCATCAGCAGGTCGCGCAGCGTCCGGATGTTCATCTTCTTCAGGCAGTTGCGGCTGCGCACGCTGAGCTCGAAGTCGGTGACCGGGGTCTCGAGCTCGCCCGTGACGCGGGCCATCTCGCGCTCGTTGCCCTCGTCGTAGACGCCTTCCTTCGCCGCCGACACGTCCTTCATGAAGAGCCGGGCGCGCAGGTGGTTCGGGCGCGCGTCGAGCACCTTGCGAAGGCAGCGCTCGGCGTGGCCCATCTCGCCCTGGTCCTCGAAGAGGACCGCGAGGTTGATGAGCGCGTTCACCGGCGGCTCGGGCTGCGCGCAGATCTCCTTGTAGAGCTCCATCGCGCCGTCCTCCTCGCCCACGAGGTCGAGCATGAACGCCAGGCGGAAGAGGTGCTCCGCGGAGCGGTGCCCCTCGCACGCGGCGGCGTAGTGCTCGATCGCGGCCCACCGGTCGCCGGCCTTCTCGCACTGCATCCCCTTCTGGAAGCGCTCCGCCGCGCCCTTGGGGTCGTTCGAGGTCGAGGTTCCGCCGATGACCGTGTCGAGGCCGGTGGTGGACATGCTGCGTGGCTCCAGGGGGGAAGGCGAGAGGCGACGGGACGCGGCGCCGGACGCGCCGAGCCACGCAGTGTAGCGAGGCCCGGAAACACCGCGCCTGCAGGCGGTTATCGCGCCCGCGCGGCCTCTTCCTCGGGGGTCTCCAGGATGCGGATCGCGCGCCAGGCGCCGCGCTTCCAGCGGAACCCGAGCACCCCCGCGAGCACGGCGATGTAGACGCCCGCCGCGATCCAGGGCCCGAGCGGCCCGAGCTGCGGCGCATGCTCGGTGACCAGCCATCCCCCGCCGACGATGATCGTCCAGCTGAGGAACACGGTGACAAGCCCCGGCCACAGCGTGTCGCCGGCCCCGCGCAGCGCCCCCAGGATGACGATCCCGACCGCGTCGAACACCTGGAAGAGGGCGGCGGCCACCATCAGCGACGAGCCGACCTCGATGACCTGCGCGGCGACCTCGGGCGAGGTGCGCGCGCCCGAGGCGAAGATCGAGATCATCGGCCCGCGGAAGGCGAGCATCAGCACCGCGCAGGCGCCCATGTAGGCGACCGCGATCGCGAGCGCGGCGCGGGCGCGCGACACCGCGAGGTCCGGCCGTCCGGCGCCGATGTGTCGGCCGACGAGGCTGGTGGCGGCGATGCTGAAGCCGACCGCCGGCATGAAGGAGAGGTGCAGGTATCGCTGCGTCGACCATCCGGCGCTGAGCGCGACGTCTCCGAAGCGGCCGACGAGGACGGTCATGAAGATCGCCCAGGTCAGGATCTCGCTGCCCTGCTGGAGCGAGGCGGGCGCGCCGAGCCGGACGAGGTCGCGCATCGCGGCCACGTCGGGTCGCCACGCGCGGCGGATTCCGTACTCGCGGTCCATGCGCCGCCCCAGGAACAGGGCAGCGGGCACCGATGCCTCCACCGCGGTGCCGATCACGGTCGCGAGCGCCGCGCCGGGGACCCCCATCGCGGCGCAGCCCGGCACCCCGGGAAGTCCCATGGACGGCAGCCCCTCCTCGCCGTAGATCAGGGCGTAGTTGAGGAGCACGTTCACGACGTTCCCGGCAATCGCGGCGACGGCGATCACCCTCGGCCGCTGGATGCCGAAGAAGAAGTTGCTCATCGCCTTGCCGACCACCGTCACCACCGACCCGAGCACCAGGATGGTCGCGTACCCGGACTCGAGCTCGGTCATGCGCGGCGAGTGGCCCATGAGCGCGAAGGCCAGGGGGAGCGCGAACCCGAGCGGCACGAGCAGCACCACCCACGCAATGACGCCCAGCCACACGCCGCCCCACGCGTACCGCGCCACCTCGTGCGGCCGCCGGGCACCGACGGCCTGGCTGACGAAGGTATTGACCACCGTCAGAACCCCCACCACCGAGAAGATCACCGCCCAGCTCCAGACGCCGCCGTTTCCCTGCGCCGCCACCTCGACCGGCCCCAGCTGCGCCACCATCGCGGCGTCGACGAACTGCATGATGGTGTAGGACACCATCGTGAGGACGGTGGGCCAGGCGATGCGCCACACCTCGGCGACGGCGCCGCGGGTCGTCAGGTCATCGGTCGTGGCTGCCTGCATCGGCGTCCGTGGCGCCGCGCGGGCGCGGTCAGTCCGCGGCGAGGCGCTTGGCCTCGAGGCGATCCGGCGAGGGCAGCCGGATCCCGCGCACCAGGCCGACGGCGGCCAGCGAGCGGATGGTGATCCAGCTGATGTCGAACTGCCACCACTCCAGCCCGTGCCGCGCGCTCGCGGGGAACGCGTGGTGGTTGTTGTGCCAGCCTTCGCCCATCGCCAGGATGCCCATCGCCGGGTTGTTGCGGCTGTGGTCGCCCGAGCGGTAGGTCTGCCATCCCCAGAGGTGGCAGATCGAGTTGACGCTCCACGTGGCGTGGTGCACCAGGAACATGCGGATCACGCCGCCCCAGAGGAACCCGAGCAGCGCGCCCATCCAGCTCTGCGACACCAGGCCGCCGATCAGGGCCGGCAGCACGAAGCCGAGCGCCACCCACAGCGGGAAGAGGCGGCTGATGCGGCAGGCGCGTTCGTCCTTGGCGAGGTCCGGCGCGTACCGGGCGATCTGCGCGGGCGGCACGGAGCTGAAGAGCCAGCCGATGTGCGCGTGCGCGAAGCCCTTCAGCCAGCCGACGAAGCCGGGCGCACGGCCCGCGTGCGGCGAGTGCGGGTCTTCCTCGTGGTCGGAGTGCTGGTGGTGGGAGCGGTGCGTGGTGGCCCACCAGAGGAGGGGGCCCTGCACGGCCATCGAGCCCAGGATGCCGAAGGTCCAGGCCACCGGGGCGGACGCCTCGAAGGACCGGTGCGTGTACAGGCGGTGGTAGCCGATCGTGATGCCCATCGCCGTCAGGCAGTAGAGGACGACCATCATCACCAGGTCCACCCAGTGGAACCACCCGCCCCACGCGAGCCACATGGCGAAGGCGATGGCGAGCGGCGGAGTGATGACGGCGACGAGCGTGAGCAGCTTGACGCCGTCGGCGACCTCACCCGGGGCGTCGTGATCGTGACCGTGATGGACGTGCATGGTTCGGTGGGGTTCCTTGCGGCGAACTCGGGCCGCGCTCCGGTGGATCGGAGGTGCCATAGGCTATCCGGATTCGAGGCGAACACGGCGGCGAAAGGGGACAAATCCGCCACATTCGCGAATCCGCGCGCGGCAGCGCGCGTGCGCTTCGCGTATGGTCGGACGCTTCCAATGCCGTTCGCCGCACTCCGTCTCAACGCCTCGCTCCTCAAGGCCCTCGCCGAGGAGGGATACCGCACGCCGACGCCGATCCAGGAGCGCACCATCCCGCCCGCGCTCGAGGGACGCGACGTGCTCGGGTGCGCGCAGACCGGCACCGGCAAGACCGCGGCGTTCGCGCTGCCCTTGATCCAGCGGCTCGTCGCCGCGCACGAGATCGGCGGCTCGGCGCGCCGCGCGCCCGGACGCCCGCATGCGCTGATCCTGGCGCCGACGCGCGAGCTCGCCGTGCAGATCGGCGAGAGCCTGGGCACCTACGGCCGCCACGCCAAGGTGCGCGTGGCGGTGGTGTTCGGCGGCGTGGGGCAGAACCCGCAGGTGAAGGCCCTGCGCGACGGCGTCGACGTGGTGGTGGCCACGCCCGGGCGGCTCCTCGACCTCATCCAGCAGAAGCACTGCAGCCTGGCCGAGGTGCATGTCCTGGTGCTCGACGAGGCCGACCGCATGCTCGACATGGGCTTCATCAAGCCCATCCGGACGATCACGGGCATGGTGCCGGCGAAGCGGCAGACCATGCTCTTCTCGGCCACCATGCCCAAGGAAGTCCGCCACCTGGCCGAGTCGCTGCTGCGCGACCCCGTCAAGGTGGAGGTGACGCCGGTGGCGAGCGCGGCGCCGAAGATCGAGCAGTCGGTCATCCACGTGGCGCGCGACCTGAAGCAGCCGCTCCTCGAGCGCCTGCTCGAGCAGGATGCGCTGGCGAGCGTGGTGGTGTTCACGCGCACCAAGCACGGCGCCGACCGCGTGATGAAGCGGCTGATGCGCGCCAACGTCGACGCGGCCGCCATCCACGGCAACCGGAACCAGAACCAGCGCCAGCGCGCGCTCGAGTCGTTCCGCTCCGGGCGCACGCGCGTGCTGGTGGCCACCGACGTCGCCGCGCGCGGCATCGACGTGGACGGCCTCACGCACGTCATCAACTTCGACATCCCGGTCGAGCCCGAGAGCTACGTGCACCGGATCGGCCGCACCGGCCGTGCCGGCGCGACGGGGCAGGCGATCGCCTTCTGCGAGCCCGCGGAGCGCGGCGCGCTCAAGGCCATCGAGAAGCTGATCGGGAAGGCCGTGCCCGTGGCCCCGCTGCCGCAGGGGCTCGCGGCGCTCTCGTCCCTGCCCATGGAGCGGACGGAGCCGAAGTCAGCGCGCGGCCAGACGAAGGGCGCGCGGCCGGCGGCGAGGGGCGGCCGCACGCAGCCGAAGGGCACGCGCACCGAGTCGCCCGCCCCGCAGGCGCGCGCCGAGCACCCGGCCGCGCGGCATCCCAGGGCGCATGCCCTGCCCTCCGCGCGGACTGCGCCCCGGCGCGGCCGCGGCCGCCGCTGAGCGCGCCGCAAGGCCGGGTCAGACTTCCGCGAACTGCATGTCCGAGGGCTGCTCGAACGAGAGATCCGGGACGTGGACGTCCTTCGCGAAGCGCTCCAGGCCCGGCACCGCGGCCATCGCCGCGCGAACCACGGCCGGGTTCACCGAGCGCGAGGAGCGGCTCTCGAACGACGCGCACAGGTCGGCGCCGATCTGGCACTCCGCGCGCGCGAAGTCGATCGGCTCGATGGCGCGCAGGAATGCCTGCAGGCGGCCCTTGGCGTTCTCGAACGTGCCGGCCTTCTCCATCCACGTGGCGCCGGGCAGCACGCACTCGGCCACGTTGCAGAGGGCGTTCTCGAGCGTGTCGACCAGGACGACCGGGGTGGAGAGCGCCGCATCGCGCAGCGCCGGGGTCACCCAGTCGCTCGGGTAGTTGCCCGTGAGCACCGCGGCGCCGAAGCTGCCGGCGCGCATGGCGGACAGGAACGACGCGAAGTCGTGCACCGTGCCCTGCCGGCTCGCCACCAGCGCCTCGAGCACGCGGCGCACGCCGCGCGCGTTCGGGGCCTTCTCGGCGTACATCGTGAAGCCGCCCTTGAAGGTGCGGTCCTCGCCGACGAAGGGCACCGGGCCCACCGCGAGCTCCGCCGTCGGGTCGAGCGAGAGCACCCACGACGCGAGCTCGAACGCATCCTCGCAGCTGAGCATCGGGCTCACCATGAGCGCCACTCGCCGGCCGGCGTTCACGGCGGCGGCCAGCGTGCCCTGGGCCTTGGCGTGGGCGGCGCGCCAGGCCTGCGCGGCCTGGCCGGGCTCGAATGCCTCCAGGCCCTTCACGCGCGGCATGCGGATGCGGCGCTCGGAGTGGACGTGCTTCCACGAGTGGCGCACCTCGTCGGTGATCCACCACGTGTTCACCTCCATGTTCGTGCGCGGCTTGATGCGGTGGACCTTGCCGTCGTTGTGCTCGACGAAGAGGTTGTCGCCGCCGGCCGTGAGGCCGTCGATCGACGGGGTCTTGGTGAGGAACCACACCCGCTGCTGGAAGAGGAACTCCTTGTCGAGCAGCGCGCCCACCGGGCAGAGGTCGACCACGTTGCCCGCGAGCGGGTTGTCGAGCGGCTTGCCGGGGAAGACGTCGATCATCTCGCGGTCGCCGCGGCCGTCGACCATCAGCTCGTCGGTGCCGGTGACCTCGCGCGTGAAGCGCACGCAGCGCGTGCACATGATGCAGCGGTCGCTGTAG
>JBJTJU010000051.1:0-3409 GCA_046096165.1 Phycisphaerales bacterium
GTGCCGTCGATCCTGGCCGACCACCTCTGCGACCGTGACGGTGCGGGTGCAGCGCTTGCGGCACGGATCGCCTCGCACGGACTCCACCCGGAGGTCGCACGCCTCGGCGACCGCTTCACGTGCGGCGACCTGCAGGTCGATGTCCTCTGGCCGGGAGATCTCGCCGTTCCTGAGCGTCGTCAGGATGGATGCCTTGCGGTGCGGATCGCACCCATCCATGTACATGCATCGTCGTGCGCAATCCTGTCGTGCGGTTCGCTCGACCTCGAGCCGGCACTCGCGGACATCGCCAAGCGTGCGGGAGCGACGGCCATCGTCGACCTGCCGGGCCATGGCGCCGACCGCCCGGGCTCGAAGCAGCTCATCGATCGCACCATGCCGGACGTCGTCCTCCAGTCCTGCGGCCCTCGCCGAATCGAGCGCGATGCCTGGGGCACGATCCTCGGACCCGCGCGACGCGCGTGCACCGCCATCGACGGCGCACTGCAGGTGCGCGTGAGCCCCGCGGGCGGGGTGGAGACCCTCGCCTGGACCCCGCGCGGCTGGCGTCAGCGTGCCAGGAGGAGCGCCCGCTCGAGCACCACCACGTCGCCCACGAAGCTCCCGTCCGCAGGCAGCAGCAGGATCTCGAACGGACCGTCCGGCAGGTCGACGCGCACGTCAAGCCGCAGGTCGCCGGGGGTGAATCGGTGGCGAAGGAGCTCCGAGGTTCCCGTCCGGATGACGAGGTCCACGACCCCCGCGGCGCTCGCGCGCCGTGGCCGGATCGCCGTGGCGACCAGGCGCCGCACGCCACCCGCCGACGGATAGGCGAGCGACACCGGGCCCTCGATCTCGATCGGCGGCGCGTCGAGCGCCCATGTGCCCGGTGCCGGCGTGGGCGCCGGCACCGAGAGCCGCATGCCACGGCCCTCCTCGGGCTCGGTCGCGGTCGGCGCGAGCGACGCCAGCGCCACCACGGCACCCGGCGCACGTTGTGCCGCCACCAACGACCCGTCCGGCAGTTCGACCGGGTCGATCCCGGGCACGGCGAGCGTCATGGTTCCCTCGGGTGTCCATGCGATCGAGGTGCCATCGACCACCGATCCATCCTCGAGCCACGTGCGCACGCCGGAACGCTCCGCCGGCGGCGCCCCGCACGATGCGGCTCGCACGGCATCAAACGGGATGACGCGCGTCGACCGCTCGGCTCCGGCCCCCAGCTCGAGCTCAACGCCGGACTCCGTGAGTGCCGTCACGATGCCGGTCGCCTCGTCCCCGTTTCGCAGGTAGACGCGGTCGACATCCCCGGCCGGCGGCGGTTCCACGCCCTGCAGCACCAGCGCGCGCATGCCGTCGAGCGACAGCGCCATCGGCGTGCGCCAGGAGGTGGACCACGTCGGCGCACCGATCCCCGACTCGAGCTCGCCGACGATCCGCTGCCCGTCGGCCATCACCAGGACACCCTCCCGGCGTGGCCGGATGCGTCCGGGGGCGTCGATCGAGAGTGCATCCCACGCACCAGACGGTGCCGCGTCGGCCGGAAGCACGCGGACCTCGCCCCCCGGGCCAAAGGTCACCCACATCTCTGGTGCCGGTTCCTCGCGCGGCGTCGGTGCGGCCCGCACCTTCGGGACCGTCAGCTGGAGCGGTGGCCGGGCCTGCGCGTGCACGGACGACGCGCACGCCAGCGCGACGATGGCCGTTCCGGCGACCTGCATGATGAGGCGTCCGCCGTGCTGCATGGCTACTTCTGGAAAATCGGCAGGTAGCGCTTGGGCATCTGCATCACGATGAGCGCCATCGACGTGCCGAGCGGCTGCCCCCACTGCGGGTCCGTCCAGCTCCCGTCGAAGCGCTGGTGGTCGATCAGCTCGCGGCGGATGCGCGGCCACCAGTCCTTCCACCACTCGCCGCCGGCGAGGTACATCGCCTGTGCCGCGTAGTAGTGGCCATAGAAGTAGTACGGCTGGCTGTTCGGACCGCCGCCGTCCGGCGTCGCCACCCGCCGGATGTAGCCGAGCCCACGCGGAATCGAGTCGTCCTCGTAGACACCCGCATAGAAGAGCGTGGCGACGCCGGCCGCCGTGCGCGGCCAGCCGCTCGCGCCGGTGGTGCGCATGTAGCGGAAGCCGCCGTCTGGGTTCTGGCACTCGCGCACGTAGCGCACGGCGCCGTCCACCACCTCCTTCGGGATCCGGATGCCTGCGTTGCGCGCGCTGCGGAGGGCCATCACCTGGCAGATCGTGACGCTGACGTCGGCGTCGTCGGGCACCGGGTTGTAGCGCCACCCACCCTCGCCGTTCTGGCTGTTCTCGATGAGGCGAACCGCGCGCACCAATGCATCGCGCACGCGCACGTCGTCGGGCGTCATCCCGTAGATCTCGCCCAGGAAGAGCGTCGCGAAGCCATGGCCATACATCGGGCCGTTGGTGCCGTCGCTCGTGACCAGGCCGCTCTCCGTGACGTGCTTCAGGACGTACTCGAGTGCGCGCTCGACGGCGGCGCCGTAGCGGCCGCGCCCCGGCACGCTGCCATCGGCCATGAACGCCAGCGCGCAGAGCGACACGATGCCCGCGTTCTCGCTCATCCGGCCGCGGCCGAAGCTGCCGTCCTCGTTTTGGGCACGCGCAAGCCATGCCAGGCCGCGCTCCACCGAGTCGCGCCACGCCTCGTCGGTCTCGCGTTCGATCGGGGCGTTCTGCGCGCTCGCGCCGGCGTCCTTCGGGCGAACGGGGTCCGGTGCCTCGGGCGCGGGCGGTGGCACCGGAGCGGTCTGCGGCGCGGGCGCGTCCACCGCCTGCGACAGCACCATGGCCGTGGTCAGCAGCGCGGCGACGATCATCGGCGCTGCTCCTCGGCGAGGCGCCGGTAGTAGTCCTGGGTCAGCCGGCGATACGCCGCACTCATCGGGTCGCGCAGGCCCTGCCGGACCGCCTCGCGCACGCGCGGTGGCAGGCGCCCCCACTCGGCGCGCGACTCGTCGAACTGCGCCATCTGGTCGGTCGGATCGACCGCTTCCGGCGGCTCCTGCGCGCCCGAGTCCGCGCGCTGGCCCTGCGGCCGGCCGGCGCCATCGCGATCACCGGCGCGGCGTCGGCTCTTGTCGTCGGCGCCCGGTCGCGGCTCGTCCTGGCCCGGCTCCTGCCCGGACTGGCCATCCTGCTGCTGCCTGCCCTGCTGGTTGCGTCGCTGCTGCGCGCCGCCCGACTGTCCCGCCTGCTGCTGTTGCTGCTGTTGCTGTTGCTGCATCCGGCGTGCGGTCGCGATCAGCTCGTCGAGCTTGCGTACCACCGATTGCTGCGCACGCCGCGTCGGCAGGCCCGCTTCCTTCGAGTCAAGCAGGTCGGCGCTGCGTGCCATGTCGTCGAGCGCCGACTGCAGGATGTCACGCGGCTTGGCACCCGACAGGCTCTCCTCGATCGCCGAG
>JBJTJU010000052.1:0-2203 GCA_046096165.1 Phycisphaerales bacterium
CGCGCCGTCGACCGCGCGCACGACGCCTACCTCGCGGCGTTCGACCAGGTGCGCAGCGAGTCGATCGCCCCGCTCGTGCGCGATGCACGCGCGCGCGAGCAGAAGGAGCTCGAACGCGACGCGACGTTCATGCAGCAGCTGGCGCGACGCCACCGATCGGCGCTTGCGCGCATCCGCGCGCTTGACGAGGCGCTGGCCGCCGACCTGCTGCAGGCGATGCCCACGCGCACCGCATTCGTCGAACGCATGGCCAGCCGCCGCGCCGTCGCGCGCGCTGCATGCGTCGTGGAGGGCCTCGGCGACGGCGGCCGCCGCAGCGGCACGATCCTCGACCTCGATCCCGTCGTCCGCGGGATGGAGCTTGACCCCGCGCAGCGCGCGGCCGTCGAGCCCGCCCTCGCTACCTACCGACGGACGCTCGCCCGTGCCGCCGAGCAGCTGGCCGACGCGCAGGTCGAGCACCCGATCGAGGTGCACGCCGCGCTGGCGGCCGAGGGACTCGACCAGGCGCAGCTCGACGAGCTGGAGGCGGCGTCCGGGCAGGGGCCCGACCAACGCAAGGCATGGGACGACGCGTTCACCCGTGCGGACGCCGCGCGCCGCAAGGCTGGCAGCGGACGCGCACGGGCGATGGCCGCGGTCGACGATGTCAACCGTTCCGGACTCGAGTCGATCTGCGCCGCGCTGCCCGCGGAAGCCGCCGCGCGCCTGCGTGAGCTCGATGTCGAGCGCCGCGTCTCCTCGGCCTTCCAGCCTGAGGGGCGCTTCACGGTCATGGTCATCGAGGCCGCGCCGGAGGTGCGGAGCGGCGCGGCACCCCGGACCGCCGCCGCGGTGCGTGCCGCACGCGCGACGCTGGCCACGCTCGACGCCGCCATGGTCGCGGACATCCGCGCTCGGCTCGACGCCAGGGCACGCGGCGAGCCGTCGGCGGAGCGACCCGAGGTGAACGTGGCGAGCGACGAGTTCCGCACGGCGATGCAGGGACTCATGAACGCTTGGGGCACCGAGTCGGCCGGACATGCCGACCGCGAGGACCTCCTCCAGTGGGCGGCTGCCCCGGGCCGCGGCACCGCCGACGAGGTCCGCGACGCGCTCGCGAAGCACCTCGGCCCCGCCGCGGCCGCACGCATCGTGACATCGATGCCCAACACGGTCTTCGCCGAGGAGAAGGTCGTCCCCGACTTCGACTTCGACAGCGACCTCTCCTTCGCCGAGCAGCTGCTGCTGGCACCGGGCATGGACCACGCCGCGTTCCGGCGCGCGGCGCGCGCGCTGGGCGCGAAGGACGACGACGCGATGGTCGAGCAGGTGTGGGAACGCCACGAGGCACGCCGAGCGGAACTCGAGACGCGCCAGCGCAACGACCTGCGCGCGCTCGAGCAGCGCGCCGTCGAGCTGACGCGAAACCAGGGCGCGGACACCGACCCCGCCCCCTTCGAGCGCACCATTGCCGAATACCTTCAGGCACTCCTGAACGCCGACTCCGAGCGCCTGGCCGCCGACGACGAGACCTTCCGCGAGATCGCGATCGTGATCGGCATGGCCGAGAGCGACGTGCGCTTCGCGATGGCACGTGCGGTGAGCGCGGCCCGCCGCGCCTCGCTGCCGTGGCGGCGCTTCCGCCAGCCGTGGCTCCTTGGGCCGCTGTGGCAGGCAGATGCCGACCCCGTGTCGATGGCCCTGGAGGAAGAGGACGAGCTGGTCCGGCAGGCCGCGCTCGGCGTGCTGCTGCCGCACCTCGAACCACTGCGCGCCGGGGCCGACGCCGCGCGGCGCGCGGGGCTCGAGTCCCTCCGCGACCTCCTCCTCTTCGGGTTGCGGAAGCAGCGCGAGGGCGTTCGGCTCGGAAGCCCCGAGACCTACCGGGACGCCCCCGAGGTGCGCGCGATGGTGCGCCGCATCGACGAATCCGCCGCCGCGCGCCGCCGCGCACAGCGCGAGGCCATCGCCGCCGTGCACGGCGTCGAGGCCGCGCTCGGCGCCGAGTACATGCGGCGCTGGTCACGCGCCACGTTCCCCGACTTCTTCATGGACGGCCACGCCTGGCGCGACGCGCAGGACGTGGCCCTCGCGGCCCCGGCCGCCGCCGGTGCGGACGCCGCGGGGGCACGCGTCGCGGCCGCGGCCGACCGGTGGCGGATCGTGGACCAGGACATGGCCGAGCGGCTCTGCGACTGGCAGGATTCGCGGGGCACCACGC